>JALFJX010000023.1 GCA_022775905.1 Methanobrevibacter sp. | reverse complement strand
TTTTTTCCAAATCATGTAATGCATCAATAAGTACATCATTATCTTTTAGAGTTAAATTTCCGATATGGCCAACTCTAAACATTTTTTCTCCAATTTCTCCACCGTTTGGATTAACCCAAATACCATAGTCGTTTTTAAGTGCATCTACAACATCATCTGCTTTTGAATCAACACAAAATACTCCAGTAACTGAATTTCCTAAATCATTGCAGTGAATTTCCAAAGGTAAATCTTCAATTCTTTTTCTAAAGTCACTAGCTAGTGTTGAAATTCTTTCGATTTCTGATTCAACACCACCTTGGCTTTTGATTTCTTTTAATCTTTGGTTGATTTGTAATAATATTGTTACTGCAGGAGTAAATGGAGTTTGGCCTCTCTCACCATTTTTTAAAATGTCTTTTAAGTCAAAATACATGCAGCTGCAGGTGTTGTTTTCAACTCTCTCAAGTGCATTTTCACCTAAAACAATTACAGAAATTCCCGGAGGACAAGCTAAAGCTTTTTGAGAACCTGTTATTACTACATCAATGTTTTTTTCTACCATATTCAATGGATTTGCTAAAAATGAACTTATTGCATCAACTACAAGAAATATGTCATTTTCACTACAAAAATCACTGATTAAATCCAAGTCATAATAAACACAGGAGCTTGTCTCACAGATATTTACTAAAAATCCAGTGTATTTAGAACCGTCATATGAATCCAATAATTCTTTGGTGATATTTTCACCAAAATCAAGTTTTATTTCATCAAATGGAATATTATGGAGTTTGCATAATTCAACAAAACGCTGACCAAATCCTCCACCATTTACGATTAAAACTTTATCTTCATCATTAAATACGTTCATGACAGTTGTTTCCATAGCAGCAGTACCTGATCCGGTTATAAAAGCAACTCTTGAATCTTCACTTGCATAAACAAATTCTTTCATTAATTCTTCGTTTTCAAGCATTACTTTTGAAAATTCATCATTTCTAAAATAAGGAGTTTGTTCACCCCCGATTTCAAGAACTGCTTTGCTACTCATTACCGGCCCAACAGTGAAATTTAACATTAAATCTACATCCTTATAATAATATAATAAAAAAAATTTATTAATTAATCTTTATATAAACTTAATAAAAAGAAATATTTAAAAATTTCTAATAATTAAGTAATTACTAAATTAAAGGACAAATAATATGTTTAAATCCAATAGATATGACGATGAAACATTAAAACACCTGCAAGAAGTTCAAATTGAAATCTTCAAATATTTCACCAAAGTATGCGAAGAAAATGATATAACTTATTTTATGTATGCTGGAAGTCTTCTTGGAACCATAAGACATGAAGGTTTCATCCCATGGGACGATGATATTGACGTAATCATGTTTAGAGAGGACTTTGAGAAGTTAAATGCAGTTTTTGAAAAAGAAATTGATGATAAATACAACTTTTTTAATGTTTTAAACGAAAAGACATATCACTACACATGGGGCAGATTAACACTTAAAGATACATTATTTAAAGAATGGTGGGCAGATCAGGTAGATTACACACCAAATATCTTTTTGGACATTTTTATTTTGGATAATATTCCTGATAACAAGTACAAATGGTTTATTCAAAAATGGAAAAGCTTTGCACTTAACCAGATGACTATTTATTCTCTTATCAAATATAGAAACGAATCCAGATTAAAAGAAATAATCCAGCAGATGGCTTATTATTTCTTAAAAATACTTCCTGTTTCTTCTACTACTATTAAAAGAAAATGTGTTGAGTCATTTTCAAAATATAAAGATGAAAAGTGTGAAAGAGTTTGTGATTTTCCGTCTGAATTTTTAATGCCTGTTTCAAACAGAAGCGATTGGGTGCCTGCTAAAAAAGCTAAATTTGAAGGTCTTGAAGTCAGTATTCCAAATAACTATGATAAGATATTGACTATGGATTTTAATGATTATATGCAGCTTCCACCTGAAGAATCCAGATTTAATCCTGCTCCTGAAGAAATTGACTTTGGAGAATACTAAATAGCTGATAATATGAAAACAAAAAAAGAAAGAATATTTTATTATGATTTTTTAAGAGCATTTGCTATTATTGCAGTTATCATATGTCACGTTAATCACTTTTTTGGTCCACTTGTAGGTACAACACAAATTGTAGCACAAATGACCTTCCATGATATTGGAAGAATAGGTGTTCCTATATTTTTAATGATAAGTGGTGCTCTTATTTTAAACAGACCATATCCAGATTTAACAGAATTTTTAAAAAAGAGATTTACAAGAATTATTTATCCGTTTATATTCTGGATTATCCTGATTTTAGTTCAATTACAATATTACAGATATAATGAGGCATTTTTATGGAATACATTTATTGGAGAACCTTCAATTACATGGTATTTCTGGGTTTTAATCGGAATTTATTTATTCTTACCTGTTCTTAACTCATTTGTCAAAGAATATGGTGAAAGCGGTTTAAAATACTTTTTAAGCATCTGGTTTATCTTGATGATTTTAAAAACATTTAATGCATATCCTTTATGGACCAACTTTGATTTAAGCTATTTTGCAGGTTATGTTGGATATCCTGTTTTAGGTTATTATTTAGCAAATAAAGAGTTTAAAATAAGTGATTCCAAAGTATGTCTACTTGGATTAATAACATTGATTTCATCATTAAGCGTATTTGTTTATTTAAACTACTTCAATAGCCCATACATCAGTATGATTTATCAAAATGTTCCAATTATATTTATGGGAACCGGATTATTCTTGTTTGTTAAATATCTTGATAAATTAAACAAATTTAACTCAATTAAGGATAATTTCATTGGAAAAGCAATTATCTCTCTAAGTGTGTGCAGTTACGGAATGTACTTCTCACATGTATTAGTGGTTAAATTCCTCTCATACTACAATCCACATTCCCATTTAATGTTTCCGGTGATGTTTGTTTTAATAATATTGCTTTCATGGCTATTACCATATGTTTTAAGCAAAATACCTTATGTAAAAACATTTAGTGGACTTTAAAATCCACTAATTACTTATTTTTTAAAAATAGCTCAGCCATTATAATATCAAAAGGACGAGTTATTTTGAAGTTTCCCTGATCACCTGGGAATAATTTAATATCAGCATTTCTTAAATGGAATAAAACCATTGCTTCATCTAATTTAGCTATTTCCTCGTCAGATAAATCTTCATAGATTTCAAGGAATTTGTCAATGTTAAATGACTGTGGTGTTTGAGCATGACATAAATATTTTCTTAATGGAACATCAGTTAGTTTTCCATCTTCTTTTGATTCGAATATTACATCTGTAGCTGGTATTACAGCACTTGCAGCACCAACTTCAATTGCATATTTTATACTATCTTCAATTAGCTTTTCTGATACAAATATCCTTGATGCATCGTGAGTTACCAAAATAGAGTCATCTTCGCAGTTTTGATCTTTCATATAATAAATTGAGTTTAAAATAGTGTCGTTTCTTGTTTTTCCACCTTCAATAACAACAATTCTATCATTTTGCGGGAAATATTCCTCCATTAAGTTTTTTGTTTTGTCAATACACTCTTTTGGAGAAGATACAATAATTTTATCAAGTTCATCAACATTTAAGAATGTTTCAACTGAGTGAACTAAAATCGGTTTGTTGTTAATATTAACAAATTGTTTTGGCTTTCCCTGTTTTAATCTGGAACCTACGCCTCCAGCAAGCATTGCTGCACAAATCATTAAACTACCTCACTATAATTTATCCCAAAATTTATTAAATGCTTCTTTTGGATTTATTCTATCAATAATTACATCATAAGCAAAATCAACTGTTGCACAATCAATATTGTGCTTTTTACACAAGTCTTTCATTATTACAATTGTGTTTTTTCCTTCAAAAAGAATTCCTGATGCTTCCTCATCAATTACTATTTTTTGACCGTACAACACACCTAATGTATGGTTTCTACTTACAGTAAGTGTTGAAGCAGTAATAATGTCTCCAAATCCGCAGTAGTCATCTACTGTTTTTCTGCTACCGCCAAATTTTTCAATTATGTCTTTTGTTTCATTATAGGTTTTTGTAAATACTGAAAAGCGTGCGTTATCGTTTATTTTCATTCCTTCACAGATTCCCTGAGATATTGCAATTACATTTTTTATAATACCACAATACTCAACACCAATAACGTCAGTGCTTGCAGAAACCTTAAATTTAGGAGTTGAAAGTGCTTTTTTAACTTTATCAAGGTATTGTTCATCTTCACATGCAATTGAAGCTGATGAAAATGTTCTTTCAACCATTTCTGCTGCAATATTTGGTCCGGATAAAACACATGCAGGTCTTCCAATTTCTTCTTTTATAACTTCACTCATTCTTTTTTGAGATTGTTTTTCAAGACCTTTTGCTGTATTTACCAAAACACAGTCAGGAGAAATAATATCTTTTAAAGAGCGTGTGATTTCACGCATTTTAGAAGAAGGAATAGTTAAAAAGATGACTTCAGCATCTTTCAAGTCATTTAAATCATTTGTTGCAAAGATATTGTCTTCAAGGCGAATATTTGGGAAATATTCTCTGTTAAAATGAGTTTCATTTATTGAATCGACAACTTCTTTGCGTCTTGCATACAATGAAACTTTTTTAGTATTATCGCAGACTGTCTGGGAAATTGCACTTCCCATAGCGCCTGCACCAACAACACCTATATTTGAAAACATGATTTAATATTTAAATTATTTAATATAAAAAATTAATACTTACCGAAATCAAGAACATCCGGTGCAGCATTATATCTTTTTTCTACAGGTGGAATTTCCATATAATCTCCGTATATTTGAGTTAAAAGTTTATCATAGTTTTTAGGAATTCTAACTTCAAAATCTTCGAATTTAGCTTTAAGTGCAGGTTCAAAATCATCTCTATCATATGCCATGTATCCTGCAAGGTTAAAGCAGTCAACAACCCTGTTTGTTTTCTTATTATTAAAAAAGGTCATTACTTTGGTCAATACCTTTTTCCAGAAGCTTTTGTTGATTGGAATAATATTTAAGAAGTGATATGCTGCGTGGTGCATTTTAGTTCTAAATTTAGTGTACATATCCATTTTAATACAGGAATTAATAACAAACTGGTAAAAGAATACGTATGCAAAATGGTGTAATTTACCTATAAAATCACTATCTGGAATATTGTCAAGTACAAATAAGTCAATGTTGATTCCAAGGCCATATTCCACATAATCAGTGTACCAGCGGCTGAAAGTAGTGTCTTTAAGAGAGATTTTTGCAAAAGATCCAAAACAGTCGTCAATATAATTCATTTGGATAAGGTCATATTTGTCTGACAATTCTTCTTTTAAAATATCAAGGGATTTGTCAAAGTCTTCTCTAAATAAGATAATATCAATGTCATCATCCCAAGGAATGAAACCTTCATGTCTTATGGTTCCGATAAGAGAACCACCATACATATAGTATTTTAAATCATGTTTATCCAATACTTTTACAACATCTTTGAGAATCATTAGTTCTACTTCTTGGAGATGTTTAATCTCGTCATCACTATACTTTCTAAATTCACCTGCGACCATATAATGTAATCTATTAAAAATATTATTTAACTATATAGATTGAAAAAATAGCTTTTCTTTTTTTAATATTAAAAATTAACAAATAATATAAACCAATTAAAACAAAATATATAACATTATAAATTAATGAAGGTAATTTAAAATGTCAAAACCCGTTGTTGCAATAACAAGACCTAAAGACAGAGCAAAAAAGGCTTGTGAAATTGTAGAAAAATTAGGTGGAGAAGCTTTTTTAGCACCTACACTTGATTTAAAACCTGTTAACAGTGATTCATTAAAAGAATTGGTTAAAAGAAAAGATGAACTTGACTGGATTGTTTTTACCTCTCCAACCACTATTGATTCTTTTAATAAGTTTTATCCTGATTTTTTAGGTAGTTTAACTTGTAAATTAGCTGTTATTGGAAATAAAACCGGAAAACTTGCTGAAGAAAACGGTTTAAAAGTTGATTTGATTCCTGAAGATTTTACAGCAGAAGGCTTAATCGAGGAATTTAAAAAACGCAATATTACAAACCAGGTTATTGGAATTCCAAGAACTCTTTCTGCAAGACCTGTTCTTCCAGAAGAATTGGAAAAAATGGGAAATACTGTGCTTTTAGCTGAAGCTTACAAATCACTATTCCCAATGGATGAAGACAGCATAAAAGAATTGATTTTAAAAATTGAAAATAAACAAATCGATGCTATTACATTTACAAGTCCGCTAACTGTTGAGAATTTCTTTGAAATAACAGATGACAAGGAAAAAATAGCTAAATTATTATCTAATAATTTATTGACTGTTTGCATTGGCCCGATTACTGCAAAAGTTTTGAAAAAATATGATATTACCTACATTCACCCTGACACTTACACAGTTCCAGACATGATGGAATTATTATTTAAAAAATGGAGAGAGCTAAATGGATGATAAAATAAGCATTATTTTACCGATTTTTAATGTTGGTGACCACTTAAGAGGTGGAATTGACTCACTTATTAATCAAACAATCGGAAATGAAAACTTGGAAATCATTATGGTTAACGATTGTTCAACTGACGGATCTGACAAAATTATAGACGAATATGCTGAAAAATATGACTGCTGTATTGCAATTCATCATGAAAAAAACAGTGGTGCAGCATATACACCACGTAATACTGGTATTGATGCATGTACTGGTGATTACATAATGTTTTTAGACCCTGATGACAGATACACCCCAGATGCATGTGAAAAACTATACAACGCTGCTAAAAACAATGATGCAGATATTGCATTCGGTCGTTTTAGAAGAATATTCGAATATGGTGGAAAAGTTCAAAAATCATTCTCACCTTATTTAGATACTTTGGAAAACAGTTATCCTGATGAGGAATTTGAAACAGCGAACTTTTTAGATGTTCCAGATTTCATTTGGGACAATTTCGTTGAAAGATTCCTCTATGGTAAAACATTAGAAGTAACCTACAAAAGAGATGCACCAATTGACACAATCCATGTTGACAACATCGAACAGGAACCTGATTTACTTAAGATGGCGCCTGCTGTTTGGAGTAAAATCTACAAAAGAGAATTGATTATGGACAATGATTTACGCTTCCAACCATTTGTTTCAGGAGACGACATGGCATTTTCACTTGAAGCTTTATTAAAAGCAAAAGGAATTGTATTTTTAAACAATTTCATGTGCTATGATTACTACATAAGAGACTTGCCTGACGACAAATCTATTACCAATACAGTCAATGTAAGACTTTTAAATGAATTAATGGAATCATACATTTACTGCAGACAATGCACTGAAGGATTTTCTAAGGAAGTCCAAACAGTTTCTGTAAATCCTCATTTGCTTCACTGGACAAATTCCTGGAAAAACTCTCCATTTACCAAAGAAGAAAACAAATTATTACTCAGTAAAGTAAATAAACTCAAAAAAATCCATAATACTGATTTAAAAACAAAAATGTTATTAAGTTCAATTTCAACAGCAATTGAATCTAAGATTCAAATTCAAAAGGAGTAAAGCAATGTCTGATTATAAATATGTAATTGTAGGTGCAGGACTTTCAGGTTTAACAATAGCTGAAAGAATTGCAACTGAATTGGATGAAAAAGTATTAATTATAGAAAAACGTGACCACATTGGAGGTAATGTTTATGATTTCTACCAAGATGACATCCTAATTCAGAAATACGGACCTCACATTTACCATACAAGCGAGAAAAAAGTTCATGAGTACTTATCCAAGTTTACTGAATGGACTGACTACGTACATAGAGTTTTAAGTTTTGTTGATGATAAACTCGTTCCAATGCCAATCTGCATAGACACTTTAAACAAATTATACAACCTGGAGTTAGATGAAGACTCCATGAAAGAATGGATTGATGAACATAAAGAAGATATTGATGAAATCAAATCTTCAGAAGATGTTGTTTTAAAGAATGCTGGTCGTGACATTTACAATAAGTTATTTAAAAACTATACTGAAAAACAATGGGGAACATCAGCAGCAAATCTAAGTCCAACCGTCATTTCAAGAATACCTTTCAGATTCAATCATGACGACAGATACTTTGGAGATACATATCAGGGAATGCCTAAAGAAGGATTTACAAAAATGTGTGAGAACATGATTAAATCCGATAATATCGAAATTAAACTTAATGCTGATTATAAAGATTACATTGACGATATTGACTATGAAAAATTAATTTATACTGGTCCAATCGATTACTTTTATAATTACAAATATGGAGAATTATTATACAGATGCCTAAACTTCGTGTATGAAATATTAAATATTGATTCATATCAGGAAGTTGGTGTCGTCAACTATCCAAATGATCCATATTTTACAAGAATAACTGAATTTAAAAAATTAACTCAACAGGAAGTTGCTGGAAAAACTGCTATCATGAGAGAATATCCTGGATTCAATGGAGAAAAATGTTACCCGTATCCAACTCAGGAATATTTAGATAAATTCAAATTATACGAAGCAGAAATGGAAAAAGAAGAAAATGTAATCTTTGCTGGAAGACTTGCCAAATACAAATATTACAATATGGATTTAGTAGTTAAAGATGCATTGGAAATTTTTGAAAATGAAATCAGGTAGGTGTGAAATATGATTACTATATGGCCACAATATTTAAATAAAGAATTATCTATTAATGAAGGTCGTAAGATTGCTAAAGAAGACTCAGTAAAAGAGCCAACTATCAACGACATAGAAAGAGCATTAAAAAGACTCGGACTTACATTTGAACTTGAAAAAGACAAATCATATCCTGGAAAATGGTATGAAAAATCTGGAAGAGCTCTTGTTGAATGGGAAGGAACCAAATTAGAATTAATAAAAGAAATTAGCTTAAAAATTAAAGAAATGAGAAACTGATTACAATGCAAATACCACAATTAATGCACGAACAGTACCAAGAAGCAAAAGAGATTATTAAAAGCTCTAAAGATATAAAAATCTACACACATATCGACTGCGACGGAATCTGTTCAGGTGCAATCTTATCAACCATACTAGACAGACAAAATAAAGAACATGAAATTGAATTTGTAAATCTAGATGTCTTAGATGACATTGACCTTACACATGAACTTACCATCTTTTCAGATTTAGGTTCAGGGCAGAGAATAGATACCAAAGCAACCAAAGGTCAAAAAATACTTATCTTAGACCACCATCCACCCCTAAGGGATTTGAATTACAAAAATGATAAAGATTATACTTATTTAGAGATTAACCCAAACCATCATGGTATTGATGGATCATACTATGTATGTGGTGGAGGATTATGCTATTTCCTTGCAAAAGAATTCGGATATACTGATTTAAGCTGGATTGGAGTATTATCTGCAATTGGAGATATGCAAAATACAAGGGAAGGTCATTTTGAAGGTTTGAATGAAATAATCCAACAAGATGCAATTGATGGAGGATACCTCGAATTAGTTAAAAATGATCTCAGCATCTATGGAAGAAACACAAGAAAACTGTTTGTTGCACTCACATACTTCAATGACGTTAAACTTCCAATTACAAATAACGATAGGGAAACAAGAGCCATTTTAGAAGAATTGGGTATTGATGAACCCCACAACAGGAAAACATTAAACCAATTAACAATGGAAGAAAAAGGCAAACTTTTCCAATATCTCTTTTCAATGCTCTCAAAAGTAGTTCCTGGAAAATATGTTGAACACATACCGAAATTGATAATTGGAGATTCATACACATTTTTAAATGAAGATAAAACTAGTTTTCTCAGAGATGGTTCAGAATTTTCAACTGCAATGAATGCATGTGGAAGAAACCATGAAGAAAAAGTAGGAATGGCTGTTTTAAAAGGAGATAGAATACTTGCATTAGATGAACTTGAAACCGTTAGCAAAAAACATAGAAGAAATCTAGCTAAAGGAATATCCACAATCACAGATAACGAGGAAAATATTCACCAATGCAAAAACTTACAGTATTTTGATGGAACTGAAATTGCACCAGAAATTGTTGGAACAATAGCTGGAATGATTTTAGGATACTGCGATTGGAAAAAACCAGTTATTGGATACACAAAAACAGAAGATGGAGGAATTAAAGTATCCCTTAGATGTTCACGATTGCTTTCATATGATGGAATTCACTTTGGAAACATCATCAGAGAAGTTGCAAGTGAAGTCGGAGGATCCGGTGGAGGCCACTCAATGGCATGTGGAGCTTACATCCCACTTGATAAAAAAGATGAATTCCTTGAATTGTTTAATGATAAGCTAGAAGGAAAATTAACAAATTAAAAGATGATTAACACAATCATCTAAATTTTTAAACCAACCATTACCAACATAATAACAAAATTATTTTACAAAATTACTCTTTTTAAAATTAATAAAAATCATACAAAAATATTGAATATAATAGAATTAAATAAATTAAAAATAATAGAATAAACTAATAAAATAATTATAATAATTAAAATTGTTTTTAATATATACGAAAATTAAAAAATATATTACAAATATGAATAATTGTTTAATTACTTTTAATCAACGAAATAATTTATTTAAATAGAATATTAAATAATCCCCAAATTTCAAAGAAAAAATAATAAAAATTAATTATCAAATCAACATTAATTGAATATGAAATTTAATTATTTAATCAATAATAATTCAATAATTATAAATTATGTTTAAATATCGAATAAATAAAATTTAGTGAAAAAATTATAAAAAAACATAATATAAATATTATAAAATTAAATATATTAATTAATCAAGTTAAATTGAGGAATGAATTATGATGAAGGCATTTAAAAAAAGAGGTGCATTAACCCATTTTCAGATTTTAAGTGAAATCTCAAAACAAGATCCACACCTCAAACAAAAAGATTTGGCTAATAAACTCGGAATTACCATCCAAGCGGTTTCCGAAAATATAAAAACTTTAATAGAACAAGGATACATCAGTTCAAAAGATGGTAGATCCCCATATAAAATAACCCAAAAAGGTATTGAAAAAGTTAAAAAAGATGCAATCAGTCTTAGAAAATATTCTGATGCAGTTTTGGAAACTATGAATCATTACAAAACCATTTGGCCAGCTATTGCTCGTGAAGACCTTAAAAAAGATGATATTGTTGGTCTTTTTATGGAAAATGGTGTATTATATGCTCATAAAAAAGAAGAAAATGCAACAGGTATTGTTATGAATGATACTGAAGAAAACATGGATGTAGCATTATCAAACCTTACCGGAACCATTGATGTAAATATTGGTGAAGTAACAATCATTAATGTTCCAACAATCAAAGATGGTGGATCTGAAGCTTCCGATTTAGAATTAATTAAAAAAGTTTATGAAAATGGTACAAACAGCGGCGAACCAATTGATAAAATCGCATGTGCAGGTACTGTTTCCCGTGCAATTATAAACAAATTAGAATTACCATTAGATATTGAATATGCAGCCCCCAATGCAACTGCAAATGCTGCTCGTAAAGGATTAAATGTCCTTGCAATATGTGTTGGTGACATGAGTAAAGCATTTACTCGCGAGCTTGAAGCTGAAAAAATTAAATATAATGTTATTGATGGTAAAAAATAATTAATTTTCTCTTACCATCTTCAATAAACCCGCAGCTAACTGCTGTGAGGTTATTTTTTTATTTGTGTTTTCTTTGATTGAATTAATGTAACAATCTTCTAATTCTCCACGTTCTATAACATTAATTACTTTATCCAAAATTAACTTGTTTTTAATTGTTTCAACTTCTTTATAAGAAGGAATTTTTTTCTCTGTAATTTTAGTGTTATTTGCTTTTCTAATAGCAGAAAATCTTCTTGTTTCATCCATACATACTAAAGTAAATGCATAACCAAGTTTACCTGCCCTTGCAGTTCTACCAATTCTGTGAATGTAATTTTCAGGATTTTGAGGAACATCATAATTGATGATAACATCCAAATTATCAACATCAAGGCCACGTGCTGCAACATCAGTTGCAACCAAGATGTCAATGTTGCCGTTTCTAAACTTGTTCATTACCTTATCCCTCATCTTTTGAGTCATATCTCCATGAAGACTATCTACTGAATATCCTCTTTTTCTAAGGTGTTTTGCAACGTAATCCACCCCTTTTTTGGTATTACAGAAAATTAAAGCAAGCTCAACATCATAAACATCAAGCAATCTAGTCATATCATCAAATTTGTATTTTGCATTGCATTTAAATGAGTATTGAGTTATTTTTGGAGTGTTTTTATTATTTGCTTTCACTTTAATAAGTTTAGGATCTTTTTGATATTTTTTAGCTATTTCCTTAATCTCATCAGGCATTGTAGCTGAGAACAATAATGTTTGTCTGTTTTTTGGAGTCTTCTTTAAGATGAATTCCATATCATCTCTGAATCCCATATTTAACATTTCATCAGCTTCATCCAAAACAACAGTTTCAACACCAACCAAATCAAGAGTTCCCCTATTAATATGATCAATTACACGACCAGGAGTTCCAACAACAATATGAACTCCCTTTTTAAGCACACGTGTTTGTTTTCCAATTGGCTGACCACCATAAACAGATAAAATCTTAAGTTTTTTAATGTTTGATCCAACTTTGGAAATTTCATCAGCAACCTGCATACATAATTCTCTTGTTGGACATAAAACAATAGCTTGAGGAGATTTATCTTCAATAAAAATCTTCTCTATAATCGGAATTGCAAATGCAACTGTTTTACCAGACCCAGTCTGAGCTTGACCCATTACATCTTTTCCTTTGAGTGTTACTGGAATAGATTGTTCTTGGATAGGTGTTGCTTTTGTAAAACCCATTCCTTTTATTCCTTTTTTAATATTATCAGAAATATTTAATTCATTAAAATTCATTACAATAATATTAGATAAATAAACTATTTAATTATTTAGATTAATCTAGATTGAACCGAATTTTGAGGGAAATGAGAAATATACTTGAATACTTCATCGGGTTTGGACAAAATACCATGTTTATTTGTTTTTTCATTAAAAATAGCCATCAATTGTTTATTATTGGGACTTGGAATTGAATAGTTATTTCCAAATTCATTAATGTATTTCTCTTTTAAACCAGGAAAATGTTCATCTAATTTTTTATAGTAATACTGTCTGTCTCCATCTCTTAGAGTCATCCCCATTTCAAAGCATACAATTCCTTTAACCCCCGAATCAATGCAAAAATCTAAAATGGAACTTATATTTTCTGCAGTATCATTGATATAAGGTAAAATCGGACATAACCAGACAACAGTTGGAATTCCCTCATCTTGAAGTATCTTTAAAACTTCAACCCGTCTGGAGGTTGTGCATACCTGAGGTTCAAGTATCCTGCACAAATCATCATCGGCAGTCGTTAGTGTCATCTGAACAACCACCTTTGATTTTTCATTTATTTTTTTAATTAAATCCAAATCCCTTAAAATCAAATCAGATTTTGTAATACAAGTAAAACCAAATCCATACCTATAGATTAATTCCAATGATTTTCTAAGATATTTTAAATGTTTTTCTAGTGGAATATATGGATCAGTCATCGCCCCTGTTCCAATCATAGCTTTTGGTCTTTTAAGAAGTTCCTTTTTAAGCAATTCCAAAGCATTCTTTTTAACCTCAACATCTTCAAATTTATGATTCATATTATAGACATCACTTCTAGAATCACAGTATATGCAACCATGAGTGCATCCACGATAAAGATTCATTCCATTTTTTGGTGATAGTATTGTTTTTGAATTAACAAAGTGCATAAATCTAATTTTAATTTGATAAGATAAATAATTATACTTCAAAATACAGATATTAACTCATGGAACAAAAAAACATTACCGAATATTCAATTAATTATGAAATTAAAGACCATCCTTCAGTAAAAGGACTTCAAATAATTGAAGGAAAAAGTAATTTCCCAATTAGCTGGTTAAATAAACAAGGATATTGTGAATACCAACTATATCTCGAGCATATGAAAGGTATAGAATCACCATCAACACCTGAAATGACACATGGAAGTGCAATTCACAAACAGCTTGAAGATGCATTTAAACAAGACGCAAAAAAAGTTAGTTTTGAACAGACAATGGAAGAATCAAAAAATGAAGCTTCAATGTCAAGAGAATGCTTTGTTGTATCACCAAATAATGGAATTCGAGGATACATTGATGAAATTTGGATGAAACCAGAAGAGATAGTAATTATCGATGACAAACCTGGAAGAACCCCTTATGAATCAACAATGAATCAGGTTAGAGCATATTGCCTTGCATTTAAAGACATGACTGGAGATAAAAGAAAAATTAAAGGAGCACTCCGTGAAAGAGGTACTGAAAATCTCTTCTGGATAGAACCATTCACTGAAGATGTTGAAAAGCAGATAAAATTTACAATTGACAGAATGCATGGATTGTTTGATGGAACCAAACCATTCATACCTACAAGAAATCCTAAAAAATGCCATTCATGCAGATTTAAACATGATTGCGAACATGCACAATAGATTTCAATGAATAAAAAAACAATATCCCTAATATTATTAATTATTTTTTTAATAACTGCAGTTTTTACTGCTGTAAATTCATTAATAAGTGATGAAAACCCTGTGGAAAGTCAGACAGGAACATTGATAATTAATAATGAAAATATAAGTTATGAAAAGACAGGAAAATGCATTGAAGTGATTGACGGAAACACAATACAGGTTTATGGCATTGGAAAAGTTCAACTTACCCAAATTGGAAATCCCCATGCAGATGCAAAGAAATTTGTTGAGGAAAACTGTCTTGGAAAAACAGTATATCTGGACATTGATGATAAAAAGCCTGAAGACAATTATGGTCGTACATTAGCTATTGTTTATACAGACAGTATCGATATCAACAAAGAGTTAATCAACAATAACTTATCTGAAATATCCTATTTTACACCAAGTGAATTTGAAAAAGGAGAAATTTAGATTCAGTGAAAATCCATCACCATCACCAATCCAAATTTATTTTAAAAATAGTATAATATTTGAATTGATTTAAAAAAATTTAAAAAAAATAAGTAGTGAACTTATCTAAGCTCATCAAAAACAGCAGTTTTTGTAATACTGTTAAATAATCTATCGGTTTTCATTAATTTACCAATACCCCAATCAAAAATTATTGGAATCCAATAAATTTTAGTTAAGTTACGTACAATAGCTTGTGCCCAAGACATATATGCACCGTTTTGGGATCTCACTTGCAAATATAATAATGATTTACCAACTGTTGCACCTTCAATTTTTTCACATAATACAAAATAAATCATTATCAAAATTGGAACAACATATATGAAATAATGATAAACTGGATTATTAGGACCCATCACTAATGATATTAAGTATGATACAATCCACATAAATGCTGATACTACAAAAAAATCAATAATATATGCAATAACTCTTCTTGAAAAAATACTTACCATATTATCACCTTAACAAACTCTAGGAACTGGATCAGCAATAGGTGCTTCAAGGATTCTTTCTCCACCAATAGGAGTGTTGATTACAACATAATCTCCTTCAACAACTTCACCAATAATAGCTGCATTTTCACCGTATTTCTCACTTTTAATAGCTTCAAGGACTGCTTCTGCTTTATCCGCTTTAACACCCATAACAACTTTTCCTTCATTCGCTACTTCAAATGGATCAATACCTAACATCTCAGATACTGCATGAACCTCTTCCCTGATTGGAATTGCTTCTTGTTCAAGAACTACACCTACACCCGCTTTGGATGCCATTTCATTAATAGCATTTGCAAATCCACCACGAGTTGGGTCTTTCATTGCAGTAACTCCACCAATATCTAAAGCTTTTTTAATTATATTCCACATTGGAGCCACATCAGATTTTAAGTCTGTTTCAAATCCGAAACCTTCCCTAAAAGACATTAAACTCATACCATGGTCACCTAAAGTACCTGTGACAATAATCTTATCTCCAACTTCTAAAGTTGAATCACGAATAACTTCACCTTTTTTAGCTATTCCAAGACCAGTTGTAACCATAACAATACCATCAAGTTTATCTTGAGGCATTACTTTGGTATCTCCAGTAATTACTGCAACATCAACTTCTTCACAAGCTTCATTTAATGATTTGATAATTCTATCTAAGTCTTCAATTGGGAATCCTTCCTGCATGATGATTGCATTAGAAATTGCTAGTGGACGTGCTCCCATTACTGAAACATCATTGATTGTTCCAGCAGCAGAAATTCTACCAATATCCCCTCCAGGGAAAAATAATGGATCAACAGTATGTCCGTCAGTTGTTAAAACAAGTTCATAATCATCGCCAATTGGAATTGATGCACCGTCATCTAGTGCATCTAAACTAATACCACCATTTACACTTTTTTTTGTGATATTATCTAAAATTGTGCTAGCAATTAAATTAGCCATTACTTCTCCGCCAGCACCATGATTCATATTAATTTTATCTTCTGACATATTATCTCCTAATTAATAATAATTAATGACATAATATTTGTAAAAACAAGTATATTAATATAGTTATAAAAAATTTAAAAAAAAGAGAAATTTAAAGAAAAATCTTTAAATTAAAATTCCGTTAATAACACCGTCTTGACCAGGTCTGGATGTTACTTTAGCATTACCTTCAGGAGTTTCTACGATTGCACCTTTGGTAATGATGTTCCTTCTTACGTAGTTAGGGTTTGCAGTGTTTTCTACTACGTTGAGGATATCTAAAACTTTAGTTTTACCGTCAGCACCAGTGACGTTGATTTTGTTAGCAGTAGCTAATCTGAGTTTTTCGTTTCCACCACGGGTTCTGATTTTTCTTAATCTTTTTTCATCCAATCTAGTTTCTGCTGGGTCTCTTCCTAATTCGGATTTCCTTTTTCCACGGTTTGCAACATTTCTTGCACCGGAAGGACTTCTAGTTGATTTTCCTTGAGAAATTGCCATTATTTCACCTAATAAATATAATTTAATAAATAATAATCGCTATCAGTAAGTCTCTTTTCCATTAACTTATCGGCAAGATTATTGATAACTTAATTTTGAGAGCAAAAAAGAGCCTTATTGAATAATGATAATAAAATATTACTTTATCATTATATATAAATGTTTTATTTTTAAGGTCAAAAATAATGATTTTACTTTTTATTTTTTAAAATAAATTCATCAACAAGTTTATCAAAGTCTTCTTCTGAAAGTTCATTATCCCCAGAAGCATCCAAAATCTTTTGAATATCCTCTTGAGGAACATCCTCACCCAAAACAGACAACAATAAATCTTTCAAATCACCATCATCAATATATGGTTCAGTGCTTGAACTAACATTACCATTTTCATCTAAAACATAATACGGAATATCTTTATCCATTAATTACACCCATTAATCTTCTGGTGGAAATTCATAGTATACAATACCATAAGGATCATCATCAAAATACCATTCGTTTGGTTCTAATATAAAATCCTCATCATCAATTAAATCCATTTCCAAATCGTCAGCACCTTCAACCTGAATTACAATATTAACATCATCACCCAATTGTTCAAGGTCAATACCCAATTCATCGAAATCAATTACCAACTCATCTTCGTCAACACCTTCAGGAATTACAATTACAATTTCATCTCCTGGGTTAACATTTATTTCTGGATTATTCACGATATCATCTCCATTAATATAAATAGTATCTTATTAGTAATATTTAAAATTTAATGGACAGTAACATCAATAGTTACTATCCATTTCAAAGTTCACTAGTGGAATTTCAAATATGTTTTTACATCTAAGAGAACAGACATGAAAATTTTCAATAAACATTGTAAAATACAAGCAGTCTGAGTCACAGCGAATATTTATTTTAACATTTGAATTTTCTAAAGTCTGTTTAGAAATGTTCAACACACTGGATGCATTATTCACATATATTGAATTTGGACAATTGTTTTTGTTGACACCTAAAAATATTCCATTAGAAATATCAAAGTCTGCACAAAAACCATCTTCACCATCAATTTTTCCGACAAATGTATCGTTTATCTCATCATAACTTGAAATCAATCTTTTTTTCATTGTATCAAACCTCACACATACTATATTAGTTAAAATAAATAAAAAACATCTAAGAGCATTTGAAAACTAATTTAAATAATTATTAACACCAATAATTGTATTTTAAGTAATTAAAATTAATATAATATTAAAAAATTGCATTAGAAAAATATTATTAATAAGCTAAATCAAAAATTAAACTAGGTGTCAGAATTGGTTAGTGAGACAAAAGAACAATTAGAACTTGAAGCTGAAATCAAACAGCAAGCCCAAATATTTCTAGAATATCTTAATTCAACTCTTCCAGAAAGTATGGAACTGGAATATGAAGGATTTTACAGAAGAGGATTTTTTGTAAGTAAAAAAAGATATGCTGTAATTGAAGGTGATGAAATTATAGCTAAAGGACTAGAGTTAGTTAGAAGAGATTGGGCACCTATTGTTAAAAAAACACAGGAAGCCGTCTTGATGGCCATTTTAAAAGAAGGAGATTCTGACAAGGCAATCCGTGAAGTCAAAAAAGTCTTAAAAAAGATTAAAAATGGAGATGTGGATAAAAAAGAGATGATCATCCACACACAAATCACTAAACCACTCGACCAATACAAACAAGTTGGACCACATGTAATAGCTGCAAGGAAAATTGAAGAACATGGCATTAAAGTGTCCCGTGGAACCATTATCCAATATATAATCGCTAAAGGAAAAGGTTCTATTAGCCAACGCGCTGTTCCTTACGAATATAGTGACGGTTATACATATGATAAAGATTATTATATTAACAATCAATTAATTCCAGCAGTTGAAAGAATCATGTATTCATTTAGATACACAAGAAAAGACTTGGAAGATATGGCCAAAGGTGAAGTCCAACAAAGTCTAGATGCATTCTTCTAAAAAAATTTAAATATTTTTAAAATTATAATAAACATCATATGATTAACAATGATGACAGAGTAGTTTTTTTTGATATAGATGGTACATTACTCGATACATCCAACTTCGCTGAAACAGCTAGAAAAGCAGCTATTGGGTTAATGGTTGATAATGGTTTACCATTAGATAAAGATGAAGCATATGGTGTTTTAAAAACAATTATCCGTGAAAAAGGATCTAATTATAATAAACATTTTAACATATTAACAAAAGTTGTACTAGGTCATGAGGATCCAATGCTTGTAGCACTTGGAATGGTTACTTACCATAATGTTAAAATGGCACTTTTAAGACCTTTTGCTGAGACTATTGACACATTAATTTATCTTAAAAGTAGAGGATACCGCCTAGCAGTTATTTCAAACGGTATTACAATTAAACAATGGGAAAAACTAGTTAGACTTAATGTTTATTCATTTTTTGATGCAGTAATCACTTCAGAAGAAGTTGGTAAAGACAAACCAGATAAACTGATTTATGATGTAGCTCTTAGAAAAATGAAAGGAAATCCCGAAAAATCTGTTATGATTGGTAATAAATTAAAAGAAGATGCACTTGGTGCAGTTAATGCAGGGATGAGTGCAATTTTAGTAAATGCCGACATTACTGAAGAAGACAGAGAATACATTAAAAAAAATAAATTAGATATTAAAATCATTGATGACATTGGTGATGTAGATACAATCCTATAATCACCAAATTAAAACTCTTTTTTTAAAAGTCAAGTTCCAAAGTCACAGGACAGTGATCTGAACCAAAAACATCATTTAAAATTTCTGCTGATTTTACATTATCTTTTATTTCTTCATTTACATAGAAATAATCAAGTCTCCAACCAGCATTTCTTTCACGTGCACGAGTTCTGTAACTCCACCAGGTGAAGTTATTTTCCCCTTCATCAAACATTCTGAATGTATCTACAAAACCGGCTTTTTCAAGTTCATCCAACCATGCACGTTCTTCAGGTAAATACCCTGATTTTCCTTCACAGTTTTTAGGATTGTAAACATCAATTGGGTTGTGAGCTATATTGTAATCTCCAGTGATAACAACATTTTTTCCCTGATTTTTTAACTCTACAATCTGTTCTAAAAGAGCATTGCAAAAATCAACCTTATAATTCAACCTTTTAGCACCCATACCACTGTTAGGGAAGTAAATATTATATAAAATAAATTCTGGATACTCAATTCTTAAAACTCTTCCTTCGCTGTCAAGCTCTTCAATTCCCAAACCCTTAACAACTTCCAAAGGTTCAATTTTTGAGTAAATCCCAACACCACTGTATCCTTTCTTTTCAGCTTCGTTAAATGATTGATAGAATCCATCAACATCAGCTAATTTACCTGGAATTTGTTCCTGTGTAGATCTTACTTCCTGAAAGTTAATAATATCCGCATCAGTATTGTCAAACCAGTTCCAAAACTCTTCTTTTTTGGATACTGCTCTGATTCCATTAACATTCCAAGAAACTAGTTTGATGGACATTATAATTCGACTCCTCTATCAAGAGGTAATTCACGAAGCCATTTGATATCACTTTTATAAAGCATACGAATGTCTTCTACATCATATCTAATCATTGCGAGTCTTTCAATACCTAAACCGAAAGCAAGAGCTGGTTGATTGATTCCTAAAGGTTTTAACACTTCAGGTCTGAACATTCCAGATCCCCCAAGTTCAATCCAACTTTCTTTTTCTTCCAAGTAGATTTCTGATTCAACAGACAAGTAAGTATAAGGGAAGTATGCCGGTCTGAATCTTACTTCAAAACCTAATTTGTTATAAAACTCTTTTAATGTTCCAAGAAGGTTTTGGAAACTAATGTTTTTATCACATACAAGTCCTTCAACTTGATGGAACTCAGGCAAATGTTTATAATCGAAAGTTTCTCTTCTGAAAACCCTACCAACAGAGAACATTTTGATTGGCGGTTCATGTTCAAACAAGTGTTTTGTGGAAATTCCAGTTGTGTGAGTTCTTAAAACACTTTGACGTGCGACATCTTCACTCCAATCATATTGCCAACCCATTGAACCGGTATCTCCACCAGTTTCGTGAGTATTAGCAGTACGTTTTACCAAATCCATATCTGGTAAATCACAGGTTAATGGATTTTTTAAGTAGAAAGTGTCCTGCATTTCACGAGCTGCATGATCTTGAGGTTGGAAAAGAGAATCAAAGTTCCAAAATGCTGATTCAACATATTCACCATTGTCTTCTGAGAATCCCATATTCAAGAAGATTTCTCTGATTTCATCGATAATGACTCTTAATGGGTGTTTTTTACCTGCAAATATAACAGGTGCTTCAGCATTAATGTCATATGGACGGTATTGTAAATTTTTCCATTCACCATCTTTTAATTGTTGGTGTGTTAATTGAGTAGCTTGTTCTTGGATAGTGAAACCTTGTTTTAATATTGCTTCACCTTTATCTAAAAGTCTAAAAGAATGTGAGGTATTCTTTTTAATGTTTAAGATGTTTTTTCTGTCGTTTAATTTTTTAAATCCATCAATTAAATCTCCAGCCAATTTTTCTTTAATTATGCTTCTAGTTTCAGACAATTTAGTTAATAATTCTTCATCATCACCTAATCTATCTTTAAAACTTTCACCCATTTCAGTTACTTTAACGACACCTTTATCAATTTGAGCCCAATTTTTACGACGTAACCAACCGATAGCAATATTAGATTCTTTTTTATCAAGACCGGAAACATCAGCCAAGTCTTTCATATGAATTTCTTTTTTCTCAGCTAAAACATCAAGAATTCTACGTTCCGGAAGTTTATTTTTAGCAAATACTAATCCTGCTTCAGATAAAGAAATTTCTTCTTCAACATCTTTTTCAACTTCAATAATGTCTTTTGAAGCAAGGGATCCTGCTGCACTCATAACTGATTTGATGTCCATAGCAGTCTTATCAGCTATTTCTTCAGGAGTTGTGTTTTCGTTTGCTTCTAATTCTTTTAAAAGTTTCTTTTCGTAAATATGTAATTCATTAATGGTTTTTTTAATATCCTCACTCATTTAAACACCATAAATTATAGATTAATAATATGATAATATATGTTCAAAATTACATATAAATATAGTGATAAAGTGTAAAAAATAGTTTAGAAAAAACAAAAATTAAAAAAATAAAAAAAAGTAAGACTAGAATATAATTCTATTTCCAGTCCAGTCAACATCGTTAAAAGCATCAGCTTTTTCTTTGTCTTTGATGTATTGGGTTGCATCCCTATACAATTTAACTCTGAAAATATCAGGATATGCTATGTATAACATGTCCCCATTTTCACAGGTTTCCTTTACATATGTAGTTTCAAACTTAATGATTGAATTATCAGATTTGTGGAAGTGGTGAACTTCATTTGCACATAAAATCTTAAAATGTACAAAATCATCTTTCAATAATTCATTTACCAAATCCTCAATTAACGGAGGATATGTTGCATGTTTGTTATATTCGATTTCCATATTGAATCCCTATTTATTTTTGTATATAACTTTTTACAAAAGATATTTAAGTATTTTAAATTAGTTCTTTAAATAGATATTGAAGATTAAGAATATTATTTAATAAAAAAAGAAAGAATGGAAATAAATTCCCATAATTATTCAAAATTATCTTTCAAATAGCTTACAAAAATTGAAGCTGCAGTCAAATCAGCAGTTGTTCCAGGATTATACTTATTATTAAACAGGTAATCGTCAAATTCTTTAAGTTTATCTGCAAAGTCAGGTTCATCCTTAATATTAAGCAAATCCCTGGTCATCATAGATACTTTCAATGCATCATCTGATCCGTATTTTCTTGAGATTAAAGTATCTGGAACTTGTGAAAGAATAGTCAAGAATGTTAAAACGCAAGCTTCGTTTTTAGGTTTCTCCAGAACCAATTTATTGTAAGTTGGATAACCAATCTCAAAAACAGCAGGCATGTCTGAAGTCATCTCACGAGCCAACATATCCCATGGAGCAGATATCTTTAAAACATCATACATGGTCTGATTGTTTTGCCTAAGCTCATTTTTAGCATTGCCACTAGAAACATCATATTCGTCTTGATCTCCCATCCCACCTGCATCTGCAATGTTGATTGCATCATACAAATCACATGCATCATCAACAGATGTATTTGCCATTACAACTTTTACATTTTCACGTATTGCATCAAAAGAATCACTAATAGCTGCTGCAACTGCGATTGGAGTTGTCATCATGACTATTCCAAGATTAGTATTGTTCTTAATCCATTTATCGGTTTCAGTCACTGCCTGTAATATGTATTTACCAAGTTTTGGATTTTCAACATCAACATCACTACAAGCTTCACGAATAGTATCCCCAATGACAATTCCACTTATTACAAAATCCTCAAACTCCATGTCATCATAGTCACGGGTTCTGTGTACATTTCCAGGTTTTGGATATCCACTTACTTCAAGTGCTGATGCAATTTGAGCTATTTTTGCAATCTCTGATGCTTTCATTCTATCACATCATTTAAAAGTAAGTATGGTGCGAAGTTAGTGATTATTAAGTCTGCTCCAGCTCTTTTAATTGAAATTAAAGATTCTTCAATTGCTCTTTCAGTTAAGTAACCTTTTTCAATAGCTGCCATAATCATTGAGTATTCCCCACTTACATTATATGCAACTAACGGCAACATGAATTCATCACGAACCATACGTACAACATCAAGGTATGGAAGTGCTGGTTTTACCATTAAAAAGTCACATCCTTCAATTACATCAAGTTCACATTCACGGATCGCTTCAACAGCATTAGCAGGATCCATCTGGTAGGATTTTCTGTCCCCTGCATGAGGTGATGAACAAGCTGCTACTCTGAACGGTTCGTAGAATGCAGAAGCATATTTTGCAGAATAAGACATAATCATCACATTATAGAATCCCTTTTCATCTAATGTTTCACGAATAGCTTGAACTCTTCCATCCATCATATCTGATGGTGCAACAATATCTGCACCAGCTTCTGCATGAGATAATGCAACTTTTGCAATATATGGTAATGATTCATCATTTAAGATTTCAATTCCATCATCAGTGTCATCATTTTCTTCAATCATACCACAGTGCCCATGAGATGTATATTGACATAAACATACATCACTGATTACAACAAGATTTGTTTCTTTTTTGAGTTTTCTGATTGCTTTTTGAACAATTCCTGTTGCGGAATAATCAGGAGAAGCTATTTCATCTTTAGTTTCTTCTTTTGGTATTCCAAATACTATGATTGATTTTAATCCTTTGGATTCAAGTTTCTTTGCAAATTCAACTCCACTGTCAAGAGAGTATCTGAATTCACCAGGAAGTGAAGAAATCTCTTCTTTTTCATCCCCTTGAAGTTCTTCCTTAAAATAAATTGGATAAATCAAATCTTCTTTAAGAAGTTTAGTTTCACGAACAATATTTCTAATTTTAGCATTTTTCCTAAGTCTTCTCATTCTTGTAGTTGGAAATTCCATAATAATCACTTAAATATTAATATATTAATTTTGCATTAGATAGTTAATTAAAGTTATGGAAATAAGTTATCATTGATTAAAATATAAATAAAAAAAATTTCAAATCATAGAAATACATGTGAAAGAATGAGAGAAAACTGTCAATGGAAAGATCGATGCGTTTTTTGCGAAACTTACGGACATTGTGCTGTGGAAGTACATGATATCCATTATAGAAATGGACATATTTTTGCATTTCAGATTTTTTCACCCCATGACAAGAACATTAAAATCAAAGGCATAATGGACAATAGATATTTTGAAGAAATTGAAAATCCTCTACAGTATTATATGAATGGAAAATTACACTGGGGTGAACCTGAAAACCCATATCCAAAAGGAACCGCAAAATATGCAAATTATGAAGAAATGTTAGAAAAATTACCTCCAATGGAAAAATTTATAGATGAATTAACATCCACTGGAAGTTATATTGAAAAATTTGATGGATATAACATGAAAGTGGAAGAAATCGGTAATTACAATGAAAAAACCGGAATTGTATTGAAATTAACAGGAAATAAAGTTATGGACGGGAAATTATTAGATTCATATTACAACTATGATTTATTGCCAAAATATTATGATTAACTCATTCTAAAATCGCATCAACATAGTTGATTAAACATGCATCCCATATAAACGTGCATAAATTAGTTATAAACTTGATAATTTAAAATATAATAATTTAATATAAATTAAAAATAATATATGAATACTTATTAAAAAGAGGCCAAACATGTCAAATTCAATCGGAGAAAAATTTAAAATAACCAGTTTTGGATCAAGTCACGGAGTTGGCGTGGGAGCAATAGTCGATGGATGCCCAGCAAATCTCGAATTAACAGCAGAAGACATACAAAAAGAACTTGATAAAAGAAAACCAGGAACAAGCAGCGTAACCACTCCTAGAAAAGAAAGTGATGAAGTAAAAATTCTTTCAGGAATATTTGAAGGAAAAACAGACGGAACACCTATTACTGGAGTTATTTTCAATAAAAACCAACATTCAAAAGATTATTCCATGTTCAAAAACACACCACGCCCATCCCACGGAGATTACGGATGGATGATGAAATACGGAAACTATGACTACAATGGTGGAGGCAGAGGTAGTGGAAGAGTCACCATAGGACATGTTATTGGTGGAGCAATAGCTAAAAAACTCTTGAAAACACAAGGAATTGAAATTATTTCACACGTCACCCAAATTGGAAATATAAAAGCAGAAAGTCAAGATTACAACACTATTAAAGCAAATATTGAAAAAAATCCAATAAGATGCGGAGATCTAAAAGCTGCAAAAGAAATGGAAGATTTCATTTTGGCTAAAAAACAGGAAGGAGATTCTGTTGGAGGAATTGTGGAAACAATAGCTATTGGAATTCCTCAAGGACTTGGAGAACCTATCTTTGAAAGATTAGATGGTGACCTTGCAAGAATATTAATGAACATTGGAGCCGTTAAAGGGGTTGAAATTGGCCTTGGATTTGATGTAGCAACCCATACCGGTTCTGAAATAAATGACGAATATCAAATTATAGATGAAAAAGTAACAACAAAAACAAACAATTCAGGCGGAATTATTGGTGGAATGAGTAATGGAATGCCAATTATTTCAAGAATTGCAGTTAAACCTACTCCATCAATTTCTAAATGTCAAGATTCAATCAATTTAGAAAAAATGGAAAATGAAAAAATAGAAATTAAAGGACGTCATGACCCTTGCATCTGTCCTAGAGTGACAGTTGTTGCCGAATCAAGTACTGCAATTGTTCTCACAGACCATATGATTCGTTCAGGATTCATACATCCTACCAATTTAGATAAAAATATCTAATCTCTTTTTACTATTGAAAACTCATCAAACTCTTTATTCTTAAAAGAAGTTTGATATGAGTTTCTTCTATCACTATTGAATAATGAGTGACTAGTGCTGTGCATTGAAGATTCAACATCTTTAAGTGAAATTAATCTGAATTTTCTTGGATTGTTATAGTTTATATTGAATGACAATCCGTCAAATGCAGCTATTGTTTTGACACCTGTCTTTTTAGAAATCTTTTTAGCTTCAACAACAGGATTGTTTGATATCATCTTAAGCCCTAAATGAGTCATTACAGCGACTTTCGGCTTTATCTCTTCAATTAAATCAATAAAATTTCTTGAACACATATGTCCAGGTATTGATTTTTCACCAGGTCTTAATACACTAGCAATTAAGATATCTGCTCCTTCATGGTCCTGTGCCAAACCATCAAAGTAAGAAGTATCAGATGTATAAGATACTTTGAATCCATTATAATCAATTTGGAATCCTGAACCTGCAGGATCACCATGTTGTGTTGAGGTACCTTTTACTTTAATTGAATCTACTTCATCAACTTTACCCTGTTTTAATACAACAGTCCTTGATTTTGACTGATGATATTTTGAAATACATGGACCCCATTCTTTATAACCATTTAAGACACTAGTACTTCCAAAAATGGTTCCATTATTTTTAGTCATACCTCTAGTCATTGATTCAATTAATATTTCAGCATCATTATAATGGTCAGTATGCGCATGTGAAACAAAAATCCCACTTAAATTACGAGGATCAAATCCAAACTGGTATGTTCTAACAAGTGCTCCTGGACCCGGGTCTATATGATAATTCTTGCCTCCAAGATTATCAATTCTAAAACCCCCAGTCATCCTTCTTTGAGAAATAGCGGAAAATCTTCCACCACCACTTCCTAAAAATGTAATTTTCATTTTATACCGCCCTTATAAAGAACATAAAATTATATCACAATCTAGAGAGGATTTATCTTTTTTGAGACACAAATCTTCATTTTCAATGACAACCTCATCACCAAGTTCCACATCAGCACTTTTAGTAAACATCAACACATTTTGACCCGGTGCTGCCACCTGTTTCCATGTACCATCTGATTTTAAAGCTTGTGTCTTATCATTTAACTTGATTAACAGCATGTTACCATCAATCTTTACAACATGACCAATACTACCTTCATCAATAATTTTATTTGCCATTTCAATATCTATTTTCTGTTGGACAAGTTGTTCTGTCAAGTCTTGTCTAAATTTGGTCAATACTTTAATATCATGGTCAATAGTCAAGTTTAAGTGTTTTTGTGCTTCAGAATCATCATAGTTAGGTTGTTGCATCAACACATCAAAGTTTTTTCCAACAGTAGGAGTTTTAGAAGAAACTTCCCTTAATATGTCTTCAAATACTTCACCCATGTACCTTAAACTTTTGAAACCTTTTAATCTTTTTGAAATCAAATTTTGAGCCAGCTGTTTTGCGAAATTATTACCAAAAATAATAATTCCACTTTTACCAGCATTACGTGATTGTGTCTGTGAACCTAATAACTCAATAATTTGATAACCATTAGTTGTTCCGTAAATCCTCCTTCTTTTTGTTTCCATGGTTCCTTTTGTACTTACTTCACCACGAATACAATTTCCGACTGTTTTTAATTTACTTGCATCGTCAGTTATTTTAACTGATATCCCAAGTTCTGATGCTCTATTTAAAAAGTCATCATCATTAAGAATAGATCCATTATATAATTCATTTTCCAATAATTCTAAATTTTCCTTATCACCAAAATATCCTATTCTTCTTTTATCAGCAGCCATTACACATCCTTTTTTACCTATGTAAGCAATAATTAAGCTCATAATATCTCCTAATTTTGATATTTATTAAAATACTTAAATATTTCAAAATATCAATTGTTTAATATATCATATAATATTTATGCAAATCTTATGTTATAAAGTTTAATAATACAAAATTACAATAAAATTAAAAAGTTTAATTAAACGTGTTTTTTTATTTTATAAAAAAAATTAGAACAATTTAACAAGAAAATATTGAATATTTGGGATATCTTTAAATAATTAATATAACATAAATTATAATCAGTATAAATTTTTAATTATTTATCATTATAAATTATTATAAATTTGATAAAATCAATAAGGAGAAAAACTTATGATAGATCTCAATAAAATGTTTAAACCTGAATCTGTGGCAGTTATTGGAGCTTCCAATACTCCTAGTAAAGTTGGATATATCATTGTTGATAACCTTATCAATGATGGATTTAAAGGAGAAATATACCCAATTAACCCTAAAGGTGGGGAAATTTTAGGTAAAAAAGCATATGCAAATATAAAAGATGTTCCTGGAAAAGTAGACTTTGCAATAATTACTATTCCATCAGTATTTGTAAATACTGCAGTTAAAGAATGCGGTGAAGCTGGTGTAAAAAATATGGTAGTTATTACTGCTGGTTTTAAAGAAGTCAGTGAAGAAGGTGCTAAATTAGAAGCAGAATTAACCGCACTTGGTAAGGAATACGGAATCAATATTATTGGACCAAATAGTTTAGGAATCACTGATTCACATACCCCAATGAACGGATCATTTTCACAAATGATGCCACCAACTGGAAATATGGCATTCATCTCACAAAGTGGAGCTATGATGGTAGCTATCATCGATTGGAGTGTAACTTCTGGAATTGGATTCAGTAAAGTTATCAGTTTAGGTAACAAAGCTGGAGTAAGTGAAATCGAACTTTTACAATACTTAGCAGACGATGATGAAACTAAAGTTATTATCTGTTACTTAGAATCAATTTCCGAAGATGAAGACTTCGTCAGAACCATGAGAGAAACTGCACGTAAAAAACCAATTATCGTACTCAAATCAGGTTCAAGTTCTGCAGGAGCAGCAGCTGCATCCTCCCACACAGGAGCACTTGCAGGTAGTGACCTTGCATTCGATACATCATTTAGACAATCTGGAATTATCCGTGTAGAAACCATGGCAGAATTATTCGACTTAGGTTTAGCATTCTCAAAAGCACCACTTCCAAAAGGAGATAACGTAGCTATCATTACCAATGCTGGTGGTGGTGGAGTACTTACCGTAGACGCAATGGAAAAAGCAGGATTAAAACTCGTTCAATTTGATGAAGAAACTACTGCTAAATTACAAGCATGCGTTACAGAAGAAGGTAGTGCTAAAAACCCTATTGATGTATTAGGAGATGCACCAGTAAGCAGATACAAAGAATCCTTAGAAATTGTATTAAGCCAAGATGAAGTGGACAGTTTAATTGTTATGGTTTGTCCTACTGCATCTGCAGACCCAGACGGAATTGCAAATGCAATCTTAGAAGAAAGAAAAGAATTTGATAAACCAATTATTGTTGTAAACATGGGTGGTCCTTCATTCGAAAAAGCAAATGATGCTTTAAGAAAAAATGGAGTACCAACATACGTATTCCCTGAAACTGCAGTAACTGCACTCAAAGCAATGACAGAATATGCAAAACTTGAAGACAGAATTTACGATGATGTTGTTGAAAACATTACTGATGTAGATAAAGATGCTGTAAAAGCTATCTTTGAAAAAGTTGTAGCTGACGGCAGAGATACTTTACTTGGTAGTGAAGCATATGCAGTAGCTGAAGCATACGGAATTTCTGCAGCACCAATCAAATTATCTACAAGTGCTGATGAAGCAGCAGAACTTGCAGAAGAAATGGAATTCCCAGTTGTACTTAAAATCGCATCAGATAAAATTTTACACAAATCCGATATTGGTGGTGTAAAAGTAGGAATTAGTTCTCCTGAAGAAGCTAAAGCAACCTACGATGAAATTATCGCAAATGCAAAAGCAGCACATCCAGACATTATACCTGATGGTGTGGAAGTACAAAAAATGATGGATTCTGGTGAAGAAGTTATTGTCGGTATGATTCGTGACAAACAATTCGGACCTATGATTGCATTCGGTATGGGTGGAATCTACGTTAACCTTATTGAAGACGTTTCATTCAACCTTGCAAAAGGTATGAGTTCACAAGAAATCGATGAACAAATCGATTCAACCAAAGTATCCGAATTACTTGCAGGATACAGAGGAGAAGCAGCTTGTGATGTTGAAGAAGTTAAAGAAGCTATTAAAAGAGTAGCTAGATTAACTTTAGACTTCCCAGAAATATCAGAGTTAGACATTAACCCAATCTTCGTTTACGAAGAAGGTTCCAGTGCACTTGATATTAAAATTAAATTATAATTTCTCATATGAGAAATTACTACTTTTTCTTTTTTTTAAACTTTAATAAATATTAAATTCATAATTATAACCATACTAGGTGATATTATGGATGGTGAAATTGATTTAGAATTATACACAATTTCTATGATTCGTTTAAATTCCATTTTTCAAAAGATTGAAGATGATGAAATAGTAACTGATATAATATCTGATATTGATGATTGTTTTAACGATTTAAACCAGTTATACGAAGATATATCAAATGATTTATCACAAGAAGAAATTAACATTAATGAATATGATCCATTCTTTGAAAATGGAATGGTGATGTTTCCAGAATATACTAAAAGCATTGACGAAGCAGTTGAAAATGCTGATGATGAAAATCTCAAAGCGGCATTGAATAACTTATCCGGCATTTTTATCAAGTTAATAAATGCAGGAAATGGATATTTTGAAAAAAGAGGTGCATTCAAATGAAATTTGATTTAGGAAAAATAGGCATTGAAAAAGATATACAATACGAATGTATTACAACTACCATAAACAAGGAGGGTGTGAAAAATGCAGGAGCGTTTGCATTTGAATATTTAGGTGATGACAAAGTACACTGCCACATCTTCGAGGGATCAAAAACATTAAAAAACATCTTAGATACTAATGAATATGTAGTTAACATAACACAAGATCCACTAGTTTTCACATATGCTACACTAGATTGCTTAGACGATGAATATTATACTAATGATAAAGACATAGCCATCATTAAAAATACTCCCGCTTACATTATTGTTGATGTTGAAGATGTGGAGATTAAAACACCAGAAAATTTCCCTATCAAAGGTGACAACAACATTTATTTCATAACTGGAAAAATTAGAGAATTAGTAATTAATGATGATCACGCTTCTGCATTCAATAGAGGAATGTCTGCTTTAATTGAATCACTCGTTAACTTCTCAAGATACAAAATGGTTGATGACGAGAAAAGAAAAGCATATATGGACAAACTAATTGAAAATCAAAGAGTTATTAATAAAGTTTCAGATGAAAAAACTAAAAAAGCAATGGCTGATTTGAGATTAGAATATGAAAAATACTAATCTGTAAAAAATGGAAAAAGTAATTATAATAATGCTTTAAATAATAAATAATATGATTGGTTATTATACCACACCATTTGATAAAGTTTAATCCCGATAATATGAATTCTATTAATGAAACAGAAATGGAAAAAACAAACATATTGATTATTGATGACAATTATGATTTGTATAATTTAATAAATGAAATAGTCTTTAATAAGGAATATTTTAAATTAACTCATTCAACTTCAAAAGATATTGATTTCACCAAATATTTTGAAGACTCATCCACAATGATACTTATAAACGATGATAATCTCAAAATTGAATTAATTGATATTATTAATGAGATACAAACAAACAATTTAAATTCAATTCCCATACTCATTTTCTCTAGCAATAATGATGATGAATTTAAAGTAAATATAATGAAGAACATGGGATACTTTATCAGCAAACCAGTGAACAGAGAATATTGCTATGAACTTTTAAAGAGAATTTCCAATCTTGCCAGTGCAAACAGACATAGTAATACTCTTTCAGGTCTCCCTAGTTCCAACCAAATAAACAATGAACTTCAAAGAAGATTTAATTCAAATAAACCCTTTTCAGCAATGTATATTGATTTAGACCATTTTAAACAATATAATGACAATTATGGATTCTTAAAAGGTAATGAAGCAATATTAGGATTAAGTGATATAATTAAAAAAACCATCCGCACATATGGAGATAAAGATGATTTTATAGGACATATTGGGGGAGATGACTTTTTTATAATTGTAAATGAAAAAAATGATGAGTTGATTGCAAGGAAAATAATCGAATCATTTGATAAACTTTCAAAAACAATGTATAAGAAAGGTGATGAATACATAATGACAATTAATAACTTAAGCCCCAATAAACTTGGAACAAAACAGATTATGAGCGTCAGTATTGCATTAGTAACTAAAAAAGATACATCCCTCGAGTCCCAAGTGAAATTCTTAGAGAATATCATTAGAGCTAAAAAGAATGCAAAAGGAATTAATGGCAGTTCATTATTTAAAACTGTGGTTTAATTACTCCAATAACAACTCAATTTTAAATTCAGCACCATCAGATTCAATTTGTGTTAGATTACCATCCAATTGTTGTATCAACGCATATGAAATAGCAAATCCAATGAAGAGTAATTATAAATATTTACATCATCAGGCAAACCTTTACCATTATCTTTAATTATCATGTATATTGAATTTGAAGAAGCTTTTTTAAGAGTTAACTGCAATTGTTTATCATCTCTAGAACCAGATAATCCATGTTTAAATGCATTTGAAAGTAATTCATTTAGAATTAAACTCAAAGGAGTTAAAATTTCAATAGATATGTTGATATCATCATCCAAATCATAAATAATCTCCACATCACCTGCATCATACAAATGCATTACATTCCTAATGAAATCTGAAAGATTAACTAATGAGAAATAATTATTTTGATACGTATTTTCATATATAGATGACATTAAAGATATATGCTTTATTAAATTATCTACAATCAAATCCACATCTTTATCATAACGTTTAGCAGCATTGATTAAAGCAAACAATAAATCTAAATTAATTTTAATTCTATGGTTAACATCCTGTAAAATGTCCACAATGCCATCATATTTTTCAGCAAGCAATTTATTCTGTTCTAAAAATTGAGATTCAACTTCAATAATTTTAGCTTCATTATGTTTTATATCAGTAATATCATAAATTGTGAAAATTATACCTTTAAACTCTTCACCATCATAAACATCATTTTTAAACATCTGATACCAATTTTCAGAGCTAGGATACTTGAAATCAATATACCTCTCACGAGTATAATAATCAATCAAAGTTAAGATATCAGTATTGAAATATTTCAAAACAGCATCAATATTAATTCCTTTATATACATATTATCATCTTTTATAACACATAATTGAGTAATAATTTTGAATTTAACAATCATTCTTCAGTTTAATCCAAGCTACAATTTAATTAAGTATAATATCTTATTAAATTTGTTTATAATTCAATGAACATTATATTTAAATGTATTAATTTTATTCTTAATAAATTATATCATTAATCAATATTTTATTTAAAATATTAAAGAATATGAACAATAACACATATTAAAAGAATGAATAAACAATAACAGTGAATACTAAATTAAAATATGTGAAACTCTTAATGGAATAAAATATGAAATTTTAAAAAAAGAAAGTTAAAAAGCATAGTTAATTTAACTATGCTTCCCAGTAAATTTTATCTTGAGGAATAGTATTGTTTAAAAGACCAATACTTACTTCAAGTTCTTGGAATGCATCAACATCTGCTTTGAAATCATCATCAATACCTGAGATGAATGGGAAGTTTTCTAAAGAGTCAGCTTCTAAAGCAGCATCAGAAACGATGTCTTCTGGTAAGAGTTTTACAACTTCATCAGCATTACCATTTGCAACTTTTTCATTGATGAATTTAGTTGCATTTTCATGGATAGATACAATAGCTTTTGCTTGATCTTCGTGGTTTTTGATGAAGTCATCAGAAGCAACAACCACACAACATGGGTGGTCTGGTAAAATTTCATCAGAATCTGCTAATACATGAGAATTGCTTTCATTTGCAGCAATGGATACATAAGGTTGGAAAGTGACAATACCGTCAATTTGACCAGTTTTTAAAGCATCATTCATAGAAGGAACTTTCATTGCAGATACATTTAAATCATCTACGGTTAAACCAGTTTGGTTTAAGTAGTAAACGAGTAAAGCATTTTGAATTGAAGCTTCACCAGGAGTTGCAATATTTTTTCCTTCTAAATCAGCTGCAGAGTTGATTCCAGAATCATCAGTTACAACAATACCTGATCCTTCAGTTTGAGCAGAAGAAATAACTTTTACAGGGACATCTTTTGCAATTGAAGATAAAACAGGAGTAATTCCAACATAACCAACATCGACCTCACCACTAGCCATAGCAGTCATTAAGTCTCCACCGTTGTTAAATTGAACGAGTTCAGTGGTAATGTTACTATCATTATACAAACCTTGAGCATCAGCAACAAATAATGCAGCATCGTGATCAGAAGGTAAGTAACCTATCTTAACAGTGTCATCTCCGCCACCTAAAAAGTCGAAGATACCAGCACTAGCAGAACCCATGACTAAACATGCAGCGAGTGCTAACACTAAAATAAATGTAATTTTTTTATTCATTATAAATCACCATTAATTAATTAAATTAATTATAATTATTAATATCATAATGTAATTAATAAACATTACTAAATTAACAATTGTTATATTTCAGAATCCCTATTAATTTTATAGTATACAAACAGCATATAAACTTATCTGAAAAAACTATCCTCCATAGATAATTTGAACCAAGGTTATCTCATCACCATCATCAATTACACTATCTTCAATAGTTAAATCACCATTTTTCTTTGCAACAACGGTTTGAGCAGATAACCCTAATTCATCTAACAAATCCCTAATAGTGTAATTTTCACTTTTTAATTCCCTAATTTCATCAATATCTTTAAATTTTAAATTAAAGCTCATTATTTCACCATTAAATATTTTGATTAACTATTTTTGCTACTTTTTTAGCTATTGCAACAATTGTTAAAATTGGTGGCCTTCCAGGAGCTTCAGGAATTACACTTGCATCACAAACGTACAATCCTTTAATTTCACTTTCAAAGTTATTATCAAGGACTTCACCAACAGCAGCAGTTCCACCAGGATGCGCACCTTTAAGAGAAGTTGCAACAATAGACTCTTCACTAACACCCAATTTCAATAATATTTTAATAGATTTATCATAACCTTCCTTGATCATATCAACATCGACTTTTGTCAAAGTCTTCTAAATATTACCTTTTTCATCAATTGTTCCAATGCAAGTATCTTCAAATTTAATCATTAATCCTATAACATCAGAATCTTTAGCTTTAATTCCTTTTTTCTCCATCAATGGAAGCAATTGCATTGAATAATGTGGTGTTAAGAAATATGGGCCAAATTCAGCTTTAACACCCATCATTAATTCATTTTTTAGATTTGCATCTTTTAGATACCCACTAATTGTTGTAAACATGTCAAAAAATAGTTGACGTCCAACATTTTTAATTCCTGAATTTTTTAGGATAATTGGAGTATTTAATGCGCCTGCACTAACAATAACTTTTTTTGCTTTGAAAACTTGTTTTTCATTATTGGAATTGATTCTTGCAACACCTACAACATTACCTTCTTCATGTAACACTTCAAATACATTAATGTCTTGAATTAATTCAGCACCATACTCTAAAGCTTCCTTAACAAAATAGGTTCCATCCCATTTTGCATCAAAAAGACAACCATTCACACATTGTCCGCAAAATTTACATTTTTCAAAGTTAATGAATTTTGGCATTGGCTCCACAATATAACCTAACTCTTGACCTGCGTCTGCAATTAATTGAGTTGAATGTCCCCATAATTTTTTTGGGAAATATTTGACATTTAACTCTCCACTAGCTTCAAGAAGCTCTTCAAAGATGTTTAAGTTTTTATCTTCAAATTGTTGCATAATGGAATTAGAGTAACATCCCCTACATGAAAAACATGCATTTCCTATTGAAGAGGTTGTTGTTCCACCCACTTCCTCAATATTGGTCAAATCCAAAGGCCAGGATAAAAATTCATAATTTTTCTTATCTCATCAGACAATTGATTATCCAAATATATTTTTTTATTTTTCATATGACTTACATAACTACCATCATCTTGATTGCATCCTTTTTCTAAAATCAGAACTTTTCTTCCATTTAATGCAAGATCTTTAGCTACAGTTGATCCTCCCGCACCAGTTCCAATAACAATTACATCGTAAATAAATATCACGTCCAATAAAATTAACAATTGTTATATTATCTTAAAATAATATAAACCTTTCTATCAAAAGATTTGAAAAAAATTTAAAAAATTGTATCACTGTTTAAAATAATTTCAATTTATTTGTCAAATATCAAATTTTAATCACAATACACTATAAAAACATTTATATATTATTCTATACTACCTTAATTCATGGAAAAAAATAACTATTGTTATATAGTTATATTTTGAAGGGATTTGCTTTTTTCCATGAGCTCGGGTATTAAAAAACAATTAACTTGCGAAATTGTTTTATAGTCTCTGAAATCAAAAATGTATTAAACACTTAATGAGTTTAAAAAAAACAACTCCTGTAAACAAACAATATCTAAAAACTCATTAAGAAAAGAGCATCAAAATGATGCTCTTTAACTATTTTAATAGGGATACAATGAACTTAAATGATAAAATTAATATCGTGAAAAACATTTTAAAAGATAAAAAAGTAGCTATCGGTTTTTCAGGTGGTGCTGATTCAACATTAATAACTTATTTATCTTCAAAAGTTGCAAAAGACACAATAGCTATTACAATTGATAACCATTTATTACCTGAAGGCTTTGTTGAAAACACTAAGAAAGTTGCTAAATCCTTTGGAATAAAACATGAAGTTATTGACATTAATTTTTATGAAGATGAATATTTTTTAGCAAATGATTCTAAAAGATGTTTTACTTGTAGGAACTTAATGTATGCTAAAATTGAAGAATTAGCTAAAAAAGAAGGTTTTGACTTTATTTGTGATGGAAATAATATAAGTGATCTTGTTATTGACAGACCAGGCATACTTATAACATATGCAAAAGATTTCAAAACCCCATTCATTGAAGCGAAATTATCTTCAAAGGAAATTCATGAATACCTAAATGATAAAAATATTCCATATTTAAGATCAACAACCTGCCTTGCAACAAGAATACCTACAAATACACAAACAACTCATGAGAAAATTGAGAAAATAGGTTACTGTGAAAATTATATTCTAGATAATACCAACTGTGAAATTGTAAAAGTTAGGGATTTGGGAGAAACAAGTATAATTGAAGTTGATAACATAAATGAAATTTTAAAAGACAATAAATTTAATCAAATAAACGATGAATTAAAAAAGCAAGGTTTTAAAAAAGTTACATTAAATTTATCAGAACTTGATGATGACGAATACATTAGTATTGATTATAATCAAGAATCATTTTCATACCAACTTCCATTTACAATAAACCTTGAAAATACAAAAAAACAACTTTCAAAAATCAATTCCGAAACCAGTGATAAAATAGAATTAGATAATATTACTATCTTTGAAAGTGGATTAATTGAAGGACATGATTTGGAAAATTATGAAATCGCATTAAATGAATTCATGGAAACATTACAAAAAATAAGAAGAAACGTATAGGTGAAAAAATGCCAACAAGATATATCGGTGATGGATACTGGGAAATTGCTTCCCGTCAAATGAGTATTGTAACAAGAAGTGAACAGCAAAGATTTAAAGATGCAAAAATCACAGTTATAGGCTGTGGTGGAATCGGTGGGGAAACCATTGAAATGCTTGCAAGAATGGGAATTGGAGAACTTGTTTTAGTTGATAAAGATGCATACGATTTATCCAACTTAAACAGACAAACATTAGCAACAATAGCTGATTTAGGTCTTACCAAAAGTGATGTTGCAGCAGAAAAGGTTAGATTAATAAACCCCTATGTTAAAGTTACAACATTCAATGAACATGTTGATCAAACAAACATAGAAAAAGTGATTGGAGATTCAGATATTGTGATTGATGCACTTGATAACGTTTTAACCAGAGTTATCGTATCAAGAGCTGCAAAAGAAAAAGGAATTCCTTACATTCACGGAGCAATTCATGGAACATTAGGTCAAATTACAGTATTTTTACCTAATAGTGACAAAACATACGAAGAAATATTTAACTTACCTTCAATTGGTAAAGAATTAAATGATAAAACTATTGGAGAATTAAAAAAAGTAACTTCCGGAGTTCCACCAGTTATTGGACCTACACCTAATTTAATTGGATGTTTAGAAGCATTTGAAGCTTATAAAGCAATAACTGGAGTTGGAAAAGTAACTGTTGCTCCAAAAATATTAACATTCGATTTACTCGATTTAAGTTCATTTTCATTAAATGAACTCTAATTTTTTATTTTTTTATTTTGAAAATTATTAAAAAAAAGAATAACTGGAGTTATAAATTTCATTAACTCCAAAACATTAACAATAAATGCTAATTTTTTTATTTGTCTAATTCGACACGTTCAGGTGCTGTATAAACAGTGAATCTGTTATCACGAACAAAACCAACCATTGTGATATTACCTAAACTTGCAACATCAATACCAGATGATGCTGGTGCAGCATTGGAAATAATTATTGGAATACCAACTCTTATTACTTTAATTAACATATCTGCAGGCATTCTTCCACTATATGATATATAACATTTTGAAAAGTCATAGCCTTCTTTTGCAGCAGCCCCAATTACTTTATCAACTGCTACGTGACGACTTACATCTTCCCTAATGATAATTTTATCTTCAAATTTAAGTTGTGCAACATGAACTCCTGCGGTTTTCTGCCAGATTTTTGCTTCATCAGTTAAATGTTGAATATCCTTAATTATCTGAGTAGCATTAACTTTTAAATCTGAAGTATTAGGTTCAATAGTTTTTAACTCTGATCTGATTCCTCCAGCATTATCAGAATTTACTCCTTGATATTCAAGTAATCTACATGCACAAGCATGCTCACAGTTTCCTTTTTTCTCTTGAACAATACCATCTTGATCTAAATCCTCCTCAGGGTCATGATTTAAATTGGTTGAAACCAAAACATTTGTTCCATCTAATCTAATTGATTCAATATCAGAATAATCTTTGATTAAACCTTCACCAAGACAGTATCCAACAGCAAAATCTTCCAAATCAACTGGATAAGTTGAAAATTTACGAGGAGGTAAATAATCAATGAACAAATAAGTATATTCATCATCTACACTATTTTCTTTAATAGTTTTATATTCACCATCTTTCCATTGTATTACTTCAGTTTGTCTTAAAAAATCCATATTATCACATTATTTACCTACTAAAACAACATTAGAATATTTTTTAAGTTCTTCCTGTTTGTCAGCATCAATATTATGTAAATTATTAATACTGGTTTTCTGATTATTTTTTGATAAAATACTATGAGTATTTATGTAACCATTTTCTTGAATTAATTTTAATAATCTTTTACCGTAAGTCAAATCAGGATTTGAAACACGATTAAGCATTAAATCCAATGTATGAGATTCAGATATTCCAAATACTTCACACATTCCATACATCTCATTAATAATATCTGAAGCCCACTCTTTTAAAGTGACTTCTTCACCATCTTTTAATAATCTCATTGATTCAACATAAGCCTTTTCAGCAACATTTTCTTCATTTATTTTTGCTTCTTTCTGCCAGTCAGCATAATCAGACTCATCTTTAATTAGCATATATATTAAAAATAAATGTAAAAATTTCATATCATGCTTAACAAGCCCACATTTATAAAATGGATTGATATCCAAAGTTCTTACTTCAATATATTCAATTCCATCATTTTTTAAAGAATTTAACAAATCCTTAGGATTTTTTGGTTTTAATCTAATTTGTGTGTATAACTCTTTAGCCTGTGATAAGTCACCATCATCAATGAAACCTTCAATATCCCTTGTAAACTCATCAATAGAATTATAAGAAGGATACAACTCAATTAAGTTTTTATATCCGCAAGAAGCATTTCTAAATGAAGGTCCTTTTGTTGAATAATAACTACCATAGTCATCTTGAGCATCCATTAAATGGATACAGTCATTAGAAAAGGTTTTATGAGATCCTATTGAACAGCCAGTTAAATAAATAATCAACCAGCAATATCTCAAATAATTTCTAGCAACTCTTAAATAAACATTATTTTTAAACTCTTTAAAATCCAAATCATTGCCATAAATAGCTTGTACTTTTTTTAACAAATCCTCAGAAAATGAAAAGTTAAAATGAACTCCAGAAATCATCTGTTTTTTAACACCATACTTCTTTGCTAAATCTTCACGATATTTCTGTGAGGATTCTCCATCCTCAGAGTACTTCGCAATAGGTATTTTATCCCAATAAGGAAGAATACATGGAATTGATTGGAACCAAAGGTATTCATCTTCTTTAAGCGAAGAATTAACAATATCTGATATTAATGAAAAAGTATCGAATGCTTCATCAATAGTATCAAAAGTAGGAGTTATTATTTCAATTTGGCTTTCTGAAAAATCTGTAGTAACTAACGGATTTGTCAGTTTATCACCAAAAACTTCAGGATGAGGTGTTAAAGATAATTCACCATCCCCTTTAACTCTTAAACTTTCCCATTCTATACCAAATGAGCCAGATAAAATTTCATCTGAAGATAATTTTGATAAATTTAATAAATCCACTTATATCCCCCAAAAAAATTAAATATTATTTGTTAATTTACCATATTCATTTATAATTGTTTCTATGCTTCCATTATTATGCATCACAGAAATGATATTTTTTCCAGGATTTGTATGATTTTTAACACGATCATACAATGGATTTAAAAACACTTCTTCACCAATTCCTCTTTCTTTAAGTCCTGTCGCAGCCAAATCCACAACATCATAACATAATTTACATATTTCCTTTTTATCAATGAAAGAAGGAATTTCATCTTGAATTAATAATTTTCTAAGTTCAGTTGCTGTAAATCCTTTCTGATAAATAGAAGTGTCACCAGACATTAATTCATCTAAATCATCAAGTTTTTCTTTTAAACCCAAATGGAACGCAGCAACAGACATTGAATCAGAAATTGGTTGTGTACAAATGCTTCTAAACTCAACTGTACCTCTGAATGTTAAATTAATAAATTTAAATGGTCTTAAATATTCAATATCATTAATTGACGGTTTAACATCAATTTGTTTATATTCCCCATTAGAATAAACTTCTCCACGCACAGATTCATGTGAGAAATAATCCAATAGATTCATTGATGGGAAATTAATATAAGCACCATCACGCATTACACAATAAATATTCAATGATTCCAAATATGATTGGAAATCATTTAAATTTTTAAAATCAACATCATACATACCAATATTATGAGGATTTACTCCATGAGTTGAATATTCCCACAATGCGTCTCTAAAGCAGGTTACATTTTTATTTTCATCAAGCAATACAGAATTTGAGAATAATAATGCTTTAATAGGCTCTATTTTTGAGAATATATTAATAGTTTTCACCAAATCATATTTACAAACATCTAACTGTACTTGTGATGCTGATGAGAACATACCATATTCAGGATAATCATGAAAATACATATGAAGATTTTTATAATCTTTGAAAGATTTCAAATGATGATAAAGCATCAAATATCTTTCAGAAGGAATTGGGGTGCACATATTATATTTTCTGTAAGGGTTGATTCCCATTCCAGTTAATGTATGATTATGTTCTTCAAAAGCTTCTTTTGTAAATGCATAATAATCACTAAAACGATCATTTATTGCAAATAAATCTTTTTCACGACCCATTGCAAATTCGATATTATTATGCCAACAATCACTAAATTATCTACTACTTTTCTCTCACTACTGATTATACTATTGTTTTTCAGGGTAATTAAAGTTTTTGCACTTCCGTTCAAAAAGTTAAAATTCACCGGTTATTCAGATAAAAATTATAAATATGTGTGGATGTATAAAATTAATCCAGTTGTTATGAACCAGATTTAATCATCAAAATCTTTAGTATGATGCTGGCAAAAACACAAATTAAAAATTTGATTGTAACCAAAATATAGTATGTGATAAGATGATAATAAACGTTGGCGGAAGAACAGACATAGTGAACTATTACACTCCATGGCTCTTGAACCGGCTTGAAGAGGAATATGCGTATTCAAGAAATCCTTATTCCAAAGATGATGTCTACAGGTTAAGTCTAAAGCCCGAAGATGTCGATTGTCTTCTGTTCTGCTCTAAAAACTATCAACCTATACTGGAACATATAAATGAAATTAATGAAAAATACCATATTCTCTGCCAGTATACAATTACCTGCTACGGCAAGGATATAGAACCGAACGTTCCGGCTATTGATGAATCCATTGAGACTCTAAAGGAACTGTCTGGCATTGTCGGCAGAAATAAGATAATGTGGAGATACGATCCGATACTTCTGACGGAAAAGTATACTATGGAAAGACATCTCGAAACATTTGATTATATGGCATTTGAAATTGCACCCTATGTCTACAGATGCATATTCAGCTTTGTTGACATGTACCGGAAAGTTGAAGAGAACATGCCTAAGATAATTCCATTTAATGCTGAGGATAAGGAAAGGTTATTGAAAGGAATCGGTGAGATATCTGATAGCCATAATCTTTACACTCAAGTTTGTGCATGCAGAGAAAATTATGAGAAGTATAATATCCACACTTCAAGCTGTGTAACTGCAGAAATCCTGAAACATGCAAATAATGTTACCTATAAAAATATTAAAGGCAAGGGAATGCGTGAAGGATGCAAATGCATTCAGTCAAGAGATATCGGAGCATACAATACATGTTTCAGTGACTGCAAATATTGCTACGCCAACAGAAGACCTGAAATAGCTAAACGCAATATTAAAAGGCATGATGAAAAATCACCGTTACTGATAGGTCATATCAGAAAGAAAGATAATCTTCATGATGTTAAATCTGAAAAATATAGTGAGCCGAAACAACCAACATTATTCGATTTTTAAAAAAATTGCAACCGTTAATGTTGGGGATGTGTTGATGTTCCCGTAAGAAATAACTTTTACTTATGTCTATTTACTGATAACATTTTTATTCTAAACTTATGTAATAAATTATAATTAAGTTTATTGTTGAATGTTTGGGAAGGTTCTCATAGAACAGATTCCCTTCACAAACTAAATTATTACATAATTTTATTTTTATCTAAATTTTTAGTAATTAATATTACTTTATAAATTCAAAGAATTATTTTCTTTAATGAAAGTATATATTTTTTTAGTAAGAACTTTAGCGGGTTCTGAAAGATCATCAAAACTTTCTGTAAATTCTTGTTCTTTATATGCAAATTTTTTTTTAAAGGTATCTGGATTAAAAAAATTATTAGGTTTTTCATCGGGAATAATAATGTCTGTTATAAAAGTATAAAAATTAGACTTCTGATAATCTTCTTCTTCAAAATCTTCTTTAATATTTAATTTTCTTAATTCTCTTAAACTTTTCAATATTTTAATTAAAACTTTTTTTGAAATTAAATTTTCAACCTCCCTTACTTCTAAAATACAATAGTTTTTATAACCCATATCTTCAAAAGCTATTTTATTCTTTTTATAATCTTTATTATCATCTTTATCTAAAATTGTAAAAATTCTTTGCTTTTGTATTGAATTAAATTCACTAATAGTTTTTGCTGTTTCTTTACCCCCTCCTCTTAAAAAAGAATAATGTGTGCCATATCTGAACTTTACTGAAATATCACCAGATTCTAATAATTTATCTTGATATAAATCAAGATAAAAATTATAATGTGAAATATCATAACTTCCTTCAACTAAAATAGTACAATTATGTGATAATACAGAAGATGGAAGCGCACCTAATTTTTTTAGTGTTGGTAAATGGTTAAATCCAACATTTTCGATTGTAAATTCAGCAATGGAATTATTTTCAATCTTCAAAGTTTTATCAAAGGAATAAATGGATATGTCTTTTTTTTCGAATGCCTTATCCATAAAATGATTTGAATGTGTAGTGAAGAAAAATTGATAATTTTCAAATCTTTGACTTAATAATGTTTCTAATAATTTCCTTTGCAATCTTGGATGGAGGCCCACTTCAGGTTCTTCGATAAAAACTAGAACATTTGTATTTATTTCTTTTGATTTTTCTAAGTATAAAAATAAAGGTAATGTTATTAAAATTATGGATTGGATGCCTTCACCTAATTCATATATTTTATACTCCTCATTATCAATTCTAACAGTTAAAACATCATCATTAACTTTTGGGATTAAAACAACTTTTTTGTTGTCAAAAAATGTTTCAGATAAATATAACTCATATTCCCTAATTCTTTCTCTTTGTTCTAAATCTCCCAATAAATAGTTTCTCACATATTGGTAAAATCTTTGCCCAGTTATAATTGAATTTTTAGGAAAAATATAATTTTCAACAAATTCCTCTAAGGGTATTGGAGTGTCTGAATCAATATTTTGCATGTTTGCTGTTAAAAAATCAGAAATATCTGTTAATATATCAGAATGATTTGAAAAATAATCTTTTTTAATTCGTTCTGCATAAAAATCTTTTTTTATTTCATGATTAGGATTATCATCATTTAAAGTTATGGGAACTAATCCTCTTAATGAAGGTAAATAGATTTTATAAAAATCATATTTAAATAAATGATCATTAAATTCTAGATTTGGGAAAAATTTTTCAAAAAGATTGATATATGCTATCGTAAGACGCTCATAATCGGGAATACCCTTATTTACTCTAGTTTTATATACACTTACTAATTCAGGCAAGGGGGTGATGGATTCTTCAATATAGGTAATTTCTTTCAATGCTGATTTTATATCATCATAAGCTTTTTGTTTTTCATTTGAGTATGGATTAATAATCGAAGTTTCGTAGGATTTGAATTCTTTAGATTTCTCTGAATACTCTTTTAATAATTTATCATTTGGCAAAAATTTCAATGTTATTCCATTATTAAAGAATATTGATCGCATAAATCTGCTTTTTCCAGTATTGTTTGCACCAACAAATATATTTACTCTTGATAAATCATTTAATCTATCCTCAAAACTTTCATTATTCATTTTATATAACGAATTTTCTATTTTTATGTGCTTAATAATAGTCATTTAATCCCTCTCAATTACGAATAATACAATATATGTTAAGTTGATGACTTAATATTTTACATTATAGTTATTCTCTTAAAAATTTAATTCTATGTCTTACATTTATAATTAAAATATGAAACTATTTTTCAAGTTAAATCAATTCTTGAAAGATAATTAACAAACCTTTGATAATCTTTCACGATAGAATTCGTTTAAAGATCTTACATAAGATTTTTCAAAAATAGAATATACATTGTGTATGCAGTGGATAATATCTCTTAAAAATCAATAGGAATTTTGGAATTTGAAAATCTTGAAAAGATTTTAGATAATGGTATCTAGTAAATTCATTCTTTTCAACTTTTTTTTAGCCTATTCTAGAAATATGTTGCATTATATATAATAAGAACTATAATAAATAAATGTTTACATTAAATGTTTAGATGATGATACTGGACTTATGGATTATATTAAAATTAGATTATTGAACAATAGGGTGAACAGTACAACACTAATCATAGTTATTGGGGGAGAGAATTAAAGGCAGTCTAGAACTGATGGAATCAATATTGACATTAATCTTCCAGATGTTCTTTGTTCGGTGATTAATAAAACTATAACTAATGTTCGTATGTGGTTAAGTTTGATGGTTATACTGAGGGTATTTTGAAAAATAGAATGGATAAAATTAATGTTAATATTGCACTTGTAGATAGGATAATAATCTATCTTAGGAGCAGAAATTGACTTTGATTTTATGGGCTTTTAAAATTGACATTCGCTAGATTGCTAAGGAAATCTTGCAGAGGGGAATGGTTTAATTGTTAAGGATTGATAAAATCTCTAGGCATAGTTTTCAATCAATGAATTTTATTGGGAAAATCTTCAATAGTGTTAATGGAGATAATAAAATAAATCTCCACTTAAACCTTTTCATAATCTGATATTCATTCGTCAAATATTGATTCAATATACACTAAACTATCTAAATTCACGGGAGAGGTATATTAGGGTCTCCTGTATTGAACATTGTGTTGGAAGGAATGTCTGATTTATTTATATTATCTGTTAAATATTCCACAAATTTATTTAACATGGTTTCATTTTTCACTACAATAAATGGGAAGCTACGAATCCTACCTCTAAAATCAAAACTGTTTTTACTTATTAATTTTGCGAATTTACCTTCAATTGCATCTAAATTGTAATAATAAAAAATACTAAAAATAAACCTTACTATTTAGAAAAGAATTATGGTATTGTAAAAGCTTATCACATTTATACAAGAACAGATGATAGAAATACTCCTAAAGACAAGAATGCGAATTTTGCAGATATTGAATATATGTGGAAAGAACGTTTTGGTCTTAATTTAGATGTTGAAGAGAGATTTGAATTCTACCTAAATGATATTGATAATTGGATGGATGAATTTGAAACAAAAGAAACTGCCTTGTATAAACCAGTGCCCGAATTTTCAATTGAATTAACAGAATTTAATGAAAGTGATTATGTAGAACCATTCAACACATTTTATTAGATAATTCTCTTCTGTACGGCAATATATTATTTAAATATAATTCTAATGTCATTTTTCAATGTGAGTATGCTTATTGTGATGGCGGCAGACTTTTAATTCCAGTGCCAAAATTACATAGCTACACTGACAAAAATGGTGAAAGTATTGAGTTTTATTATTATAACATCAATTTCTTTATTATCTATATTCAATGTGCGAACATTAACAATAGGGATATTTCCACCACTAAATTCTATATTATTCAATATATCATTTAAATCAGCTTCTTTTTTCTTTTTGCAGTTTTTTCATCTAAACCAATGATTTTGCAATCTTCTGATGGGTCATCAACACCAATGATTAAAAACCGGTTGCCATCATGTTTCGCATTGGCTAGACATAAAATATCATGTACTAATGTTTTATTATCTTTGTGAGGTTCTCTTTTAAAATCCCAATATTGCCTTCAGTTTTACTAGCTATTAAATTCCTTATTTCTAAATAAAAAGATTCATTAACCATTGTATTATGCCTCATATTTTATTTATTTGTCTTTATCTTTCACAACCAATTTTATTTAAATCTATATAATCTTCAATAGGGCGTACACATTCAAATGAATTGCCCAATTTCATTTTTCCTCGACCGAGATAGGAATCATTGGTTGATTTAACTTTTGTTTTAAATTCTTCAATTGTCTCAACATCAAAGATTCCTTTAACGTCATCAAAATATTTTTTAGAAGTTAATTTTCTAAACATCTCAAATTGGACACATCTTCCTTTGTAGACATAGGTATATGGGGACCAAAATTCATTTTCATATTCTTCTTTATTTAAAAATGACACATAACAACACAATAAATCTGCATCAACTAAATATTCAGCATTAAGGCCATATGGTAATCTGCTGATTAATAATTGTCCTAATGGTGAAGGATATTGGAGTTTATCAATAGTCTTATAATAATAATCTATATAATCATTCATATCAAGAAATATGTAAGTTAGCATTAGAACCAATGTGGGAAGCTAAGTTTGGAGCGAATAGTTTTGGTTTTAGACCTCTTCGTGGAACTGGTGATGCTATTGCAAAAATACATGCTCATACAAGAGGTTTAAAGAGACTATATGTCTTTGAAGGAGATTTCAAATCTTGCTTTGATACTTTGAGTCAT
>JALFJX010000022.1 GCA_022775905.1 Methanobrevibacter sp. | reverse complement strand
TGGTGCATTTTACTCAAATATGTTTTTCATAGCATATTTAGGTCTTAAAATGAAAGAAGAAGTCAACAAAGAAATTGTTGGTGAAAAATTAAACTTTGGTGGAGTTCACTACCACTCAACTTCTGGCCACATTTACAATACTGACTTAAAAGCAGCACGTAAATTAATAAAAACAAATAAATAAGGTTATTTAACCTTATTTTACAATACTTATTGTATTTTTAACTGTTTCTCTACCATAAGTAGTAGTTATGGAATATTTAGTAATTTTAGTCTTTTTAGCTATCTTTAAAGTAGCAACACCATATTTGTTGGTTTTAACCTTGTAGGTTTTACCTCTAAATTTAAATGTGACTATTTTATATTTTAAAATATTACCTTTACTATCCACTATTTTTGCTGTGAATTTACCTGTTTTTCCTTTTTTAATGGCCATATCTTTAGTTATAACATTATGTTTTACAGTTATTTTATTAGATACTTTAAATCCATTATAAGTGGCAGTTATTGTATATTTTCCAGCTTTTAAGGATGAAATTTTTAATGAAACATATCCATGTGAATCAGTGTATTTATAATAGGTCTTACCATTCAATTTAATAGTAACTTTAAGGTTTTTCTTAATTTTTCCATTATCATCTACTACTTTAACCTTATAATAGCTTACTACACTGAAATATTTGGTTATGTCTTTATTTCCAGTCATTCTTGAGACAACCTTAATGTTTTGGATTGATTTACCTCCAGTTTCAGGATTAATAACTGTTATTGAATAAGATCCTGGGCTCAACTCAATATTATAGTTAAGAACACCTTCATCATCAGTGCCCAAATATTCAGTTATACCATTAACAATGATTTCTACATTGCAATTTGATAACCGTTTACCATAATTATCCAAAAGAATTACCTTATAATTGGAATTATAAACATATACTTCATTTGCAAGTGTTGTAATAGAAGATTTGAGTGTAATTTTTTTAGTTAAATTGTATCCTTCATTATTTATAACATCATTAAATCCAATCTCAATATTATAACTACCAAATGCTAATTTAAGAGATACTTTTGCAATTCCATTACTATCTGTGCTAACGACATAAACTTTATCATTAATCTTAAATTTGATTTCCTTATTTGCCACAGGGTTTGAATCATCATCAATCAAACGAATTGAATAATAAAAAGTCCCATTATGACATGAAACCATATCATTTGCAACTATTGAAACCTGTTTTGAATGAATAGTTATGTTTGAAGAAGAACCAGTATATTTATCACTGTTAAATGAAACTTTAATTAATTTGACACCACTATTTTTAAAGATATAATTCAATTTTGAAATTCCATTTATAATATCAACAGTGTATTCATTTCCTTCAATGTTAAAAATGACTTGGCCTGAATTAACTGGATTTCCATACTGATTTAAAACTGTCGCAATTATTTCAACTGGATTACACTCATCATTAATGGTTAAAGTGACAGTAGAATTAATTTTATTTAAAACTGTAAACGCTTTAATACATGCAACCTGTGATTTATAAGAATGATTAGGATATGTCCAAGTTAAATTAAATAAATCATTCCAGTTTTCACCATCATAGCTAATATATGAAATATTTTCCCCATAAAACAGATTATTAAGTGAAATTATTTCAGATATCGGAACACCTGCATTGCCTTCAACAGTTATTTTAAATACAACTTCAAAATCATCTCCAATTTTAAGAGGTATAAATTGATTTAATTCAATTGTTGAGTAACTTGCAACTGCATTACCAGACTGAATTAATTTAAGTTCATCATTTACATAAATATATAAATCCCAAGTTGTATCTTTTTGGAAATATGTTGAAACTGCAGTTAAATATTCATCATCGGTTGCTGTGAATTTATTTTTATACCAGACAGAACTAGATGAATTCAATAAGTAATCAGTTTGACCCGGAATATCATATTGATAATTTTTATCATATTTAATTGAATCTGCTAAGACGAATGTATAAGTAGAAGATGGATTGTTAAGGGGTGCTAAACGTACATCATAATATGAAACATAATAATATCCATTTTCACCACCAGAAGTCCCCCAACTATTTTTGATTATCCAAGCACCATCACCCGGAGCGATTTTCTTAAAATTAGTTTTAGAATAATTATTATCCCATCCAACAATAACTACTGCATGGTTAGCACTAGAAGTATGGTCATAATTATAATAATTTTTTCCATTTGCATAACTATTTTTATCCCAATAAATACTGGTTGAAACAGCCCCCTGTTCAATAATAGCTCTTTTTATTTCATTATTATCCGTGTAACTAGTTCTTTTCAAGAATAATATATTTTGAACATGTATAAAACTATTAAGTACTGGAGATAATGCTGATGAACCATAGTAACTGTCATCACTTTCATTTACCGGACCTAACCAAGAAGTAAGATATCCTATACCCATTGCAATGTATCCTCCATCATTCGGAGTAATGTCCCATCCATACTCTGAGTATAATGACATTAAATTTTTCATGTTTTCTTCAGAAAGATCATATGCATTGCCTGTTGCCTTTAATATACAGGATTCCAAACTAGCCAATGCTGCAAATGACCAGCAGTTTCCACCGTTTCCCTGATTTTTTACTGAAGTTACTTGGTTTAGAGTTCTTAAATCATAACTACTTGGAAGATCACCATCATATGATTGATTATAATAAATTAAAATATAATCTCCATTACCAATTGTTAAATTAGGTAATATAGTTTCATAAATATCATTATTAAAGCTAGCAGAATTATTTAAAAATGAAATATTTAAAATTACATAAGTTTCATTTGATATTATATAAACTCCTCCACCAACATTTAAAGCACTATTATTGATGAATTTATTTGAGGATACTGTAAGTAAATCAGGAGAATCAACAAATATTGCTCCACCATCTGAAGCAACATTATTTTCAAATGTGGAATTTACAAGCGTATAATCTCCGTAAACAGAGTATATTGATCCACCACGATATTTTGCTTTATTGTCACGAGCATCAATATTAGTTAAATTCAAATTTGTATTAAGTGCAGTTATTGCACCGCCGAAAGTAGCTGAAGAATTTGAGAAACTTACATAATTGGCAATAATTTCAGAATCTCTACCATATATTACTCCACCAGCATCGTTTTTTGCTTGATTATTGGTGAAATTAGTGTTTGAAATAGTTACTTTTGAATTTTTATCACAATAAATAACACCAGCATAATAATTAGCATAATTTCCACTGAAAACAGAATCTGCAATATTCAAATTAGAATTTGTTGCATAAATAACACCTGCATAATTTGTTGCATGAATATTTGTAAATGTACAGTTAGTTATATTTACAAAAGAATTTGAAGAAGATAAAAATCCACCAATTGAAGCATATGAGTCCTTAAAGATTGAATTTATTAAAGTGATGCTACCACCATTTGTTATTCTTGAATTCATGAAAGTAACATTACAAATAACAAGTGAACCATCAACATCAATATTCATATTTTTAATTATAGTGTTTTCACTGCTTTTACCAATTATAGTTATATTATTAACCTCAATAGAATATCCTGAATAAATACCTTCATTTAAATAAATTACAGAATCATCATGAACATTATTTCTTAAAGTTTTATAAGGAGAATTTAATGATCCATTACCTGAAACATCAACATTAGCATCGAAATAATAAGAATCAGATAAAATATTATCATTTAATTCAAAATCTGTTTGATTATTGCTTGCATATGCTGTTGGAATAACAACGAGCAATGCAATCAAACATATGATGATAACCTTTTTAATATTATACAACAAAATTTCCTCCTTTTTAAACAAGATAATCACAAAACTAATGAAAATTATCTAGTATAATAATATTTAAGGAAATTATAGTATAAATAACCTATTTAATTTTAAAAAAAATAAGATAAAAATTAAAAAAAAGAAAAAATTAATTAATGAAATTGATTTGTTCTTCATTAATTAAAGGATAATTTATCAAATTATCTGAGTCTAAATCTTCATTATTTAGACTTACAGCAGTTATTTGAGCATTTTTATATGTTCTGTAATACAATCTCGCTTCATCCGTATTGTAACATGATGAATAAACTGTATATTCATATAAATCAGGATCATCTATAAATGTACATCCGTTTTGCTGTTCAACAGAGCCCAAAATATGGAAAAATTGACCAACACTGCTTGCTTCATCACTATCAGTATAGGAATTAGCACGTGTAAATGCTGCTTTTGCAAATCTTGAAGAAGAAGATAAGTCCCCAGGAAGTCCTATTGCACCCATACCTCTTGAATATTCATCTAAATCAAAATCTTTGGAAAATGTGTTTTCAGGATTTTTAATAGATAAACTTCTAAAATTATTTAATGAAAATAACTGTTTATCAAAAGGAGGATTATTTGTCAAAACACCGACAGGATTGTCATAAATTTTTAATCCTTCTTCCAATGGTTCAACTACAATGCATTTCCCACTTGGATCAGACAACATCCAATGAAGAGTAGCTAAAGGCAATTCTTCTGCAAAATTAATATTCACAAGATTAATTTTCTTAAATAGTCCAATTGCTTCATCAAGGTTGCTTGCACAGCCAAGTATATATGGAATCAATTCAAATGGTGCAACATTTAACATGTCATCATTTATTTCTTTATATACTGCATTTCCTGGAAAGTTTAGTCCAGCTATTGACAATCCTTTTTCATTGCATGCATCATAATATAATGGATATCCATCAATACCTGCTGCAATTCCAATTATTGCATAATGTGATTTAATATCATCAATTTTTCTAAATTTAAATTCATAGTTTCTTGGAGTAATTGTTACTCTTTCATTATATGAAATTTCATAATCAAAGTTACGACCAAAATAATTCTTATCTGTAATATAATTACTTGCAGTACACATAATACCACCTTATATAAAATTTGAATATTTTAACGCTCTTGATTTGATATCACCGAAAGTGTCTTCGATTAACAATTCACCATTTTTAAATACAGTTTGAAGACAATCTTCACCACATGCATCGATTGGTATTGTTTTAAAAAAATTATTTTCATTAATTAATTTAAATCTACCTGTTTTGGATTTTTTACTGGAATCCAATGGATTTTTATAGATATCAATCCACTTACCATTACGTAATTGTGCAGAACATTTAAATGCATTTCTCTGTGTATCACGATTTACAGAGGTGTGAAGGCCTCCACCCATACCAAAGATAATATTTTCAGCTGCCCATCCATTAGATTTCATTGCAAATAAGATATCTCTGATTTTATGATAGTTTAAACCGTCACCCCATAAAAGGCCAATATTTGAGTCAAATACCTTATATCCCTTATCTGTCAGATAAGATCCAAAACCTTTCTCAAGGATATTCAAACAATCAATTGTTGTTGCTACGGGTTCACCACTATCAGGTCTAAATACAACTTTATTTCCTTCAATAGCTAAAAAATCTGTAATTGCGTTATTTAATCTAGAATTTGATTTTCCAGCTTCGGTTAAAAAGTTTTTATAGTTATATGAGTCTATAACCATAGACAATATTCCATTTTTAGCATTATCAATAACATTCAAAATTTGGTCAAATTCACCTTCAGGACCTAATGATGTCATCACACTGTGTTCAGTTGCCTGAACTGAAAAACCATATAGATTTGAATCGTTGTAATAATTTTCAGGAATGGTCAATGAAGGAATAGTGTCTGTTCCAGAAAAGCTAAGCAAATGCGCTGATCCAGATAGCATTGAAGATTCAGTTGAACTAGCTCCACGATATCCAAAGTCATGTAACATGAAATCCAAATTATCCTTTGAAGAACCAGTGACTTCAAGGTAAAATTTTGATAATTTCCTTACCTCAGCAGATAATGTTGCAACAGTTGAAGGGTACCAAACTTGTAAAAGTAGAGATTCAAGATAATTTACCAACCAGAAAGATTTTTTATCAGTGTTTTCAACAGTCATTAAGACATTGTTAACATTTACAGGTGTTCCTTCCGGTACTGATTTTATTTCTATTGGAAGATATCCATCATATTCATCTAAAATATAATACCAACCCTTTTTGTTGAATATATCTTCACCAATATGATTAGAAATAAGTTTATCGGCTTCTTCAATTTTTTGCTGATTTACGACTTGACCTTCCAAATATTTTTTTATGATATATTGCAGGCCGTAAAAAATAGTTTTATTAAATTCAGCACCTAATCTGCTTTCAAGGTATGAATAGATTTTTTCTGTCCCTTTTGGGTAAAAATAATGATGAGTTACTTTATAACTGTCTGTTAATAAACATATGTTGTTTTCAATCATAATATCAAGTCAATAACTAACCAGTTACTAAATTGTTATTATAAAAAGGTTGGAGTTGTAAAAACTCCGGTTTTTAATTAGATATAACTAGTATCTTGTTTTCTGAAATGTGCTTGTGGGTGATCACATAATGGACATACTTCAGGAGCATCGGTTCCATAATGGATGTAACCACAGTTGTTACATTTCCATGCGATTTCTTCATCTTTTTTAAATACTTTACCTGCTTTGATTTTGTCAGCTACAGCATTGTATCTATCTTCATGAGCTTTTTCAGTAGCAGCTGCTGCATCAAATAATTCTGCAATATCATCTAAACCTTCTTCACGTGCGGTTGCAGCGAATTCTTTGTACATTGAAGTCCATTCTTCATGTTCTCCAGCTGCTGCATCTGCGAGATTGGTTTCAGTATCAGGTACTTTACCACCGTTTAAAAGTTTAAACCAGATTTTTGCATGTTCTTTTTCGTTGTCAGATGATTCTTGGAAAATATCTTTAATTTCAACATAACCATCTTTTTTAGCTTGGGATGCGTAAAATTCGTATTTTACACGTGCTTGAGATTCACCAGCGAGTGCTGCTTTTAAGTTTTCTTCAGTTTTGGTTCCTTTTAAATCTACCATAATTTTTCCTCCTTAAAATAAGATATAAAAATAGAAAATGAATTTTAGTAATCAAGTTACTAACTTAAAATTAAAAAAAAATAAAAAAGTAGAAAGACTATTTAAAGTTAGTAGCTCTTTCTTCAAAGTGTGCTTTTGGAAGTCCGCAAACAGGACATTTTTCAGGTGCATTAGGACCTGAGAAAATAAATCCACAGTTTTCACATTTCCATTCAATATCTTCTGCTTTGTTAAATACAGTTTCGTTTTCAACATTAGCGAGTAAAGTTCTGTATCTTTCTTCGTGTTCTTTTTCAATTGCACCTACTTTTTCAAATAAGAATGCAATCATTGGGAAACCTTCTTCTTTAGCGGTTTCAGCGAATTCTTTGTACATTGAAGTCCATTCTTCGTTTTCACCATCAGCTGCACTGTTGAGGTTTGCAATAGTGTCAGGAATAACTTCATCATTTAAGAGTTTATACCAAATTTTAGCGTGTTCTCTTTCGTTTTTGGAAGTTTCCATGAAAATATCATGGATTTGAACATAGCCTTCTTCTTTAGCTTTAGCTGCGAAGTATTGGTATTTAGTGTGTGCTTGAGATTCACCAGCAAATGCTGCTTTTAAATTTTCTTCAGTTTTAGTACCTTTTAAATCAGACATAATATACATCTCCAATAATATAAAATATATTCTCATTAAATAAAAAGTTTTTCATAACCACAATACAATAATTTTTCTATATATTAATAAAAAAAGCAATAATGTTAAATGAAAAATAAATAATTTGAATAAAATTAAATAAAAATAAATATTAATGAATATTTTTTAAAATAAACTCATTTTACAAAATACCATTAATAAAAAATATAATAAAATTAAGTTATGTTAAATATATTTTATACAGACATATAAAAAACATACTTATTATTTAATTAATTGTTTTAAATCATTTCTGATGATTGAAGTTGCATTGAATCCTTTGATTGCTTCAATCATTTCAGGGAATTTTGCTTTTGGAATTAAAACATTAATTTGTGAGAAGCTAGAACATTCAGTGACAGTCGGTTCGTCAGCACAAAGTTTATTTTCAACCAAATATTCACTAACATCACTAATTTTATCATTAGCTAAATTAAATTTAACATCAAAATAATTTTTAGCAGTTATTGCACCGAACAATTGTTTATAGATCAATTGAGCTTTGACCATTTTTTCACAGTGCAGGATACACCAGCGTATAATCCTGCTGAAGAGTGCAATATTGTTTCAAGTTCTTTTAAACCTGCTTTTCTTAAACTACTTCCAGTCTGAGTATTATCAACAATTAAATCTGCACCTTTAGCAATATATACTTCAGTTGCACCATCAGAATTGATAACTTGTACTTGTTCGTTGTCCCCATCAGTTAATCCTCTGACTTGGACAAATAGTACTGCATCACCGAATATTTCTTTATATCCTTCATTTTCCATTATGTGTTTTCTAGTTAAGTTTGGATATTCAGTGAAACATAAGATTGGAGTTTTTCTATCTTTATTAGCTCTGAAGAATTCAGTTAAATTTTCATACGGAGAATCATTTGGAACTGCAACAATTAAACGAGTTTTACCATAATCCAAATCACCTATTTTAACAGTTTTGGTATCTCTTAAAACGGATTCTTCTTTAATCCAATCTTCACCGACAATAGCAATATCCACCATACCTCTGTTTAATTCCACAGGAACAGATTGTGGACGAGTTAAATATGCATTTATTTCCGGATCATTAACTATATCAATTTCGTAAGATTCATACCCCGATTCATAACCTCTAACTTCATAACCTGCATCTACAAATAACTGATAAGTATTTCCTCTTTTAACATTGTTCAAACTTCCTTTTGGAAGACCGAGAATAATTTTTTCATTCATAATTGTTCTTCAACATAATTACATTATATGAAATTTGATAAAGTTCAAAAAAATTCTTCACTAATGGATTAAAAATTCACACACCATCAAAAAAATAATTTTTTAATTCAAATTAAGTTTACAATAATTATCAATTCCACAATAAAATAATCTATTATTTAAATAATTTAAAGTTTATTAAAATTTAATCTGAAAAATAGAACTGGAATCAAGTTCTTAGAATATAACTTTTGGATAAAAAAAGTAAAAAATAGGAAAATAAAAGTTATTTTCCTAAGCTATATCAGAATATAATAATCCATATGCTCTTTGGGTAAAGAAAATCAAGTATGGAGTTATTACAACTGAAATAATTGAGATTTGTGGGATTTGATTGGTAAGATATCCTACAATTCCTTGAATAACTACAACAATTACAACAACTAAAATAATAAGAGCAAGTACTTTAGCCACTCCAATTCTTGGAATGTCTTTTGCTGCTTCAATAACATTAAGAGCATTGCCAAGACTGCCTGTGTTTGCTAATCTTGCTTGACCCATTGTTTCAATAAATCCAAAGATTATAAACAAAATAATTGCAACAATTGCAGTAATAGCAATAGAAGTAAATAAGGAAGCCCAAGCAGCATCAGATACAACAGGCATAGCAGTTGCAGTTGAGTTAGCAACAGCAGTTGCATTTATATTTGCAGTGTATTCTTCAATTATTTGCATAAAACTACCCGGAACATTTGCAATAATTGCAACAATTCCAGTAATAATAGCAGGAATAATAAAGTATACAATATTAACAATTAATAGTTTAATACCATTTATTCCATCATTTATCCAATCAAATGCAGGAGCGTTTTCATCAAAATCAATACCTGACTTCATGATTCCTAGTTGATAACCCATCATTACCAATGATACAATGAATGAAGCAATGAATAAGATTATACCAAGAATTACAAGAGCAGTATTTTCATTACTAAATGCACAAGCAAATACTCCACCAACCATTAAAATTGCAATTACAAATGTTAAAGCTATGTAAATTGCAAGTTTTTCTATATTTTGTGATGGAAAAATAAATGCCTCTTTAATAATATCCATAATTTCCATTATTAACACCTTTTTTAATTAATCAACACTCAAAGAGTAGTTAGTATTATTTTAAAAATGATATTATTTAAAATTAATTGAAAATTAGAATATAAATACTAAGAATATAAAAAAAGAAAAGAAAAAAGATGAATAAATTTATTCATCTAAACCGAAGGATTTTTTGAGTAAATCTACGTTTACATATCCTTCTTTGTAAATTTTACCAGTAGTTAAGTCGTTAATTACAACTTCAGCAGGAGCGAACATTCCTTTGTCGATTTTGTAGAAGTCGAATTCAGCTTCTTTGAATACATCGAAGAATGGTTTACCATATCCATCAGCTGCGGAAGATGGTAATTTAGCTGCAACATCAGCAATGTCATCGTTTTCATCGGATTCTACGTAGTAGTAAGTTCTTCCACCGAATAATACTGCATCATTGGTTTTACCCATTGCTTTGAGTCCATTAGGATCAATTGGTGCAATAGGTGCAATACCTGCTGCGTGTTTTACTTTAGTCACATCGAATTTGATAGCTTCTAACATTTTGTAGGTTCCGTTTTCAACTACTCTTCCGGAAATTTGAATAGATCCAACAAGAGATGAAGTAGGAGCTACGAGTAAGTATACGTTTTTAACATCAACTTTACATTCATCAGCAATGTATTGAGCAACTTCTTCACCAGGTAATACGTCAGCTTCTAAAGTTAAAATAGCTAAATCAGCTTCAGTGTCTGCGTAATCAATTTCTTCATAAGTTTCAGCTGGTTTTAATGCAATTGCTCTTGCAGGACCGGAACCGAGTGCAAAGAAATCTCCAACAGATACAGACCAACCTGCTTTTTGAGAACCTAAGGTTGAGATAGAAGGTGAGTCAGTTTTAATTTTTACTGAAGGAAGAGCGAATTTTTCAGATAAATCTCCAGGAATTGAAATTCCAACATCTGCAAGTCCACCGAGACAAACTTTAGTATAAAGTTCACCTGCTTTAAAACTTCCATCTACATTTACACCACAATCTAAAACGGTAGCACCATTTTCTAAGGTTTCTACAGCGATGTTTAATGCATCTGCTTTTTCAATCATTACATCTACGGTTTTTTTTGCTTCTATGTTTACACTTACCATAGTTTAACCTCTATAAAAAATATCAACTTATAACTTTTAAGTTATTGAATAAAAATTTATTTCTATTCTTATTTATATTTGCCTAAATGATTTTAGGGATAAATTAAAAGAATTTTTTAAAAAAAGAAAAGATGTAGATGAAAAGTCATCTACTTTTTAGTTTTATTTTTTCTTACGTGAAAGTGGAATGAAAGCTACAATAATTAATACTATAACCAAAGCAACAATAGGAAGTCCTGTGTTTTTTAGTTTATTTTCAGTTGTGTTAGTATTATTCTTTTTAACTGGTTTGTCTTCTTTTTTGACTATTTTATGTTCCTTATTGGATGTTGTGGTTGGAGCTTTTGAAACATCAACAGTCTGATTTTCATCCATTGTATTGTTTTGATCTTCAGTCTGATTAGAATCATCAGTTTCATTATCAATAGTACTATCTTCATCTGAAGAATTATCAGACACCTCCTCTTCAGGAGCATCATCAGATTCATCTGGAGAATCTTCATCAGAAAGATCATCATCTGCACTGGCTTTAAGTGGAGCTTCTTTAATAGTGTTTGTAATTACAAAGCCACTATCTGCATCTCCATCCATTGACACATCATAAGAAGAAATGTCATTGATTTCTTCTATTTCATAATTCCCATCATCAGTGATTTTAAATGAAGCCTTCCATGAATTGCTTTCATTTAAATTAACTGAATCAACAACATTACCATCACATAAAAGTTTTACAGTTATTGAATCCGGCCTATCTGTTGTTTGACCATCATCCTCCCAGATAACTTTTACATTTATTGTCTTTTGAATATTATCTCCACTACCATCCAAAACAGCATCAGATTCGGCTGAAATAACACTAATAGAAATCATTAAAAAGACAAGAATAGTCAATATCGCAAATATCTTTTTATACATGAGTTCACCTCTAAAAATGAATATAACTTTAATAATATATAAAATAACTATTAATTCAAACCAATTTATTAATATCTATCAAAATGAACTTTAGATTCACATATCTAAGTTTTACTTCACTCTCAAAAGCAGGATATCCGACACAGATTACTGAAAATGGAATGCAATTGTCAGGAATATTCAAATATTCCTTTAATTTTAATGTTCTATCTTCAATCAGATGGAATCCCAACTATACTACACCAAGTCCTTCATGAGTTGCCTGAATCAAAATATTCTCATTACATGCCCCCAACTCCTGTTCAATCATCCTAATGACTTTTGCTTCATTGAGATTTCCCACAGTAATTATCAAATGGGATGCATTGGCAGCTGGCTTTGCAAATTGATGCATTTGAGAAATTGCCTGTTTATCATCTTCTTTTGATACAACAATGAACTCCCAAGGCTGTGAATTACATGATGATGGAGCCTGCATACCTGCCTTTAACAAATTATTAATTTTATCATCACTTACTTTTTCTTCTGTAAACTTACGAACACTTTTTCTTTTAAAAATTAAACTCATCTAACCACCGAATAAATCTTCAATTTCTTCACGAACATAAGGATAATCATTGACATCAGTTAAGATATGAATTTGATCACCATATTTGATGTTAAAATCTTCAGTTGGAATTACATATTTTCCATTTCTGATTACAGACACCACAATAGCATTTTTTGGGAATGGAATATCTTTAATTTTGAAATTAATATAATTACAGTCAAGAGGTACCAAGTATTCAGACAATACATGATTTGAAGGTTTTTTAACAAATTCTCTGTTTTTATTAAGGAGCAACCTGTCGTATAATGACTCATAAATCGGTTCATTTCCTAAAAGTGTCGGTACAACATAAGCTATTAAAGAAACAATAACCATTGCAATTAATGATTCTGTTGATCCACACATCTCAGCAATTAAAACAACACCAGTTATTGGAGATCTTACTGTTGCAGCAAAGAATCCTGCCATTGAAATGACAACAAACTTGTAGACCAATGTTTGTTCAAGTCCAAATACTGGAACAACAACAGAACCAAATACTGCTCCAATATATGCTCCCAGTACCAATATTGGTAAAAATATACCACCAGGTGCTCCAGATGAAAATGAAAACATTGAAAAGAGGTATTTCAATACTAAAAGTAATATTAAAACACCAAGAGAAGGCATAGCAACATCAAGCATATCAAGCATGAAATGTCCACCATCACTTATTTCAGGAATTGTCAATGCAACAACACCAGACATCATAAATACCAATACAAATTTGAGCCAAGACGGAATTTTAAGACTATTTACCAAATCACTTGATTTAATCATTCCAATATTGTAAACATATCCTAAAAGACCAATTATTACACCAAGAATAATCAATATCCAATAGTCATTCAACGGAATATTATGAATTGGAAATGTTAAAGCAGTAGACTGGCCGAATATAACTTTAGATATAAAATCAGACACAATAGCTGATACTAATGCAATGAATACTAATGTTTTATCAAAACCATGATTGATTTCTTCCAAAACAAACAATACTCCCGCAAGAGGTGCATTGAATGCTGCTGTAATACCTACAGCAGAACCAACTAAAATCAATCTGAGCTCATCAGTCTTAGATCCATTAAATAAACGTGCTACACCTTTACCTGCCATACCACCAATCTGAACTGACGGACCTTCAGGACCAAGTGACAAACCACCAAGAGCAGTCAATACTCCAGATACAATTTTAGAAAACAATACTTTTACCCAATTAGCTTCCATATGGCCTTTTACCTCTGCATATATTTGAGGTATTCCACTTCCATCCGAATCGACTTCCCATTTAGTTAAAAAATCGACCAAAAGTCCCATAATGGCTAAAGCAATGAAAAATAGAATGATGTAAAATACATTTCCATGTATTATACTTAAGTAATCTCTCAAAACATATTCAGAACCATAAAGCAAATAACGATATAAACATACCATCAATCCTGCAAATACACCTACCATAATACCTTGAATTGTTAGACGGAAGATATATTTTGGATTTTCAGACACTGATTTTAAGGTTTTTTCAAGATTTTTCATCAATTATAAATTTAATTTAATAATATAAATTATTTTCATAATTGTAATTTGAAAATAAATATGATTTTATAATTTTAATGCATTATTATTACAGTTATTAACGCAATTCCTATTTAAAATTAATTTTATTTACATTTTATAATATCATAAAAAATACTGAAATTATACTTAAATCAAAAAAAGAGATAAAAAGGAGATAAACTCCTTAACTTATTATTTTTTATTTTTTCTAAATCTAGTGCATCCAATTAATGAGATAACAACAAGCAACAACATTAATGGATTTCCTGTTGCAGTTTTACCAACATTGAATGTTTCGGTTTTAGTAGTTGTTTTATTTTCACTAACTGGAGTGTCAATGTCTGTTTCATTGAAATATTCAATACCACCATCAACTTTCTCAGTTATGTTTGTTTTGTTTTCGACTTCCACTGTATCATTATCAGTTACATTATCAGTGTTATTAGAACCAGCAGTTACAAAGTTTGTAAGATTTCCTGATTTAATTACTTTAAATATAACTGTAAAATTTGCAGATTCGCCAATTTCCAAGTATCCATCATATGACCATTTATTTACACCATCAAAAGTCCATTTTCCTGACGGATCATTATAAGAAACATATTCCAAACCATCATGTTTACCTTCTTTTACAAAGACATCCTTCAAGTGGATATCACCAATATTTTTAACTGTAATTAAAAATTCTGTCAAGTTTCCAACTTCAGCGGTTTTGTTCAATGCCTCTTTTGACACAGTCATGTTAAAGTTAGCCTCTGATTTTAAGATTTCAACATCAGTTATTTTATATCAAAATAAATCCTGATATCTTTCCGGAGTCAAAAATGCTGTAAAATCATAAGTCCTTACAGTACCATTATCCAAATGCTTATATGCCTTTTCAGGAATACGAACACCATTGTCATAATCTTCAATTACTTTATTTACAACATCCGTAATTGTGTCACTTGAAGTATAATTCCTATACTCATAATTAGTTAAACGCCAAATTGCGGATTGACGTGAATAATCTCCACTGAATTCATCATTATAATTATAGATTAATATTTTTAACAATTCACCAACATTATTCCCATAAACAGTATTGTTTAAAACAGAAGTATTTCTAATGGACAAAGGAGTACTATGTGAAGGAGCGGAATTTCGAACATTCGCACAGAATATTGTATAACCATTAGAAGTTGTTCCACCACAGTAACTTCCAACAATAATGTACTCAATATCATCTTCAGAAGAACTTCCATCACTATCAGCAGCATTTACTGTAGAGACTGAACTACTAACACCCAAACGATTAGCATTAGCATTATTGCTTTCTAAATTTCCACTTACACTGGATTCAACCAATGGATCTTCAACCACATTAGTATCAGACAACTCATCAGCTGAATCTATTCGCGTAGCTAAATCATTATCAAACACATCTGCATCAACATCCACATCAACTGTTGCTGACACAATACCTCAAGAAACAATCAAGCACACGAATATGAACATGCATGCAATTTTTTTATTTCCCATTATTGATTTCCTCCATAAACTGTAATATTTATATTACTGTTTAAACTATTTTATTCAACCAATATATAAAGTTTTCTTAAAAATAGTATACAAATAAACTAATTTTAATAAAATATTTATTTAATTGTATATTAAATTTTAAAAAATCAAATATTTGTATAATTTACAATTTTTTTATATAAAATATAATATTTATTATAAAAATTTAATAGAATAACTAAAAATTTTATAAAAAAGTTCATAACATTATTTTAAATATGCACAGTCCTGTAATATGAAAAAAATATTTTGAGAAACTGATTATTAAAAATAGAAAATATCTAAATATTTAAAAAAATTTAAATTAATAATTCATAATAAAACCTTAAAATATGAACATAAATAGAAAATAAAAATAATAATTTACCATATAAAAAGTAAAAAATTAATTTTTAATAAACAAAAATAAAAATGAACATAATATAAAAAAATAGTATTAAAATCAATAATGTAAAAATTACAAAACATATTTAAATTGAAATTACCGAAATTTAATCAGAGAATATAAAATATTCTTGGAGGATTTTAAATGAAAATGAAAAAATTATTGATGGCATTACTTTTAATGTCAGTAATTGCAATTAGCGTAAGTGCTGTTGCAGCAGAACAAGCACAAATTGGACAAAATACATTTGATGTTCCTGATGGTTATACAATAGTTCAAACAGAAGACAACATGATTATGATGCAAATTGATGAAAACAATGCAGTTACAGTAACAATTGACATTCCTGATGATATTGAATCATCAAAACAAACAATACTTGACCAAGGATATGAACTTGTAAATGAATCTACCGTTCAATATGCTGACAAAGATATCAATGTTCAAGGTTTTACCAAAGATGATATAACAAGCTACAACTATATTGTTCTTTCAGACGATGGCAATTATGTTGTTGGAGTAGTATCCAATGACCCTAACTTTGATGGTGACCTTGAAAGCGGAAGCAACCCTGCAGCAACCATCTTTGATACCTGGGCTTAATTAATCATTAAGCCTTTTTCTTCTTTTTTTTCTTAAAACATAAAAACTATTAAACATATATAAAAAATACATGACTAAAACTGAAAACATTGATATTTTAACAGGAAATCCAAAAACAGCTATTAAAAAACTAGCTGTTCCAACAATGTTATCCATGCTTTTAATAATAGCTTACAACCTTGCAGATACAATTTGGGTATCTGGACTTGGTCCAAACCTATTAGCTGCTCTTGGTTTTGTTGCTCCATTGTTTTTCATTCTTGTAGGATTCGGTAATGGTATTGGTGCGGCCGCATCTTCCACAATTGCAAGAGCAATTGGTGCTAAAGATAAGAAATTAGCAGAAAACAATGCAACACATAGCTTAATACTTACTGTAATATCTTCAATCATAATTCCAATAATTATTATATATTTTTAGATGATATCCTAATATTCATGAGAGGAAGTGGAGCAGCACTTGATGACAGTTTAATATATGGAACAATCATATTTGCAGGAATGTTCTTTATGATAGTTCCAATGGTTTTGTCTTCAATTTTAAGAGCAGAAGGTGATGTGAAACGTCCAATGTATTCAATGATAGCAACAGCATTATTAAACATAGTTTTAGATCCAATATTCATTTACATATTCGGTTGGGGTGTTGCAGGTGCTGCATGGGCATCTATTTTATCAAGTGGAATTTCCACAATCATCATGAGTTACTGGATTTGGATTAAAAAAGACACATTCCTAAGAATTAATCATTTTAAATACAATTCAGGTATTTTAAAAGATATATTGAGCATATCTCTTCCAGCAACCTCAGAAACATATTAATGTCACTTTTTATATTATATATAAACATGACACTCACTACTGTCGGCGGAACAGTGGCTGTTGCATGCTATGCATCTGCACTTAAAGTGAATCACATGACATTAATTCCACTTCAAGGTATTTCAACAGCACTACTGACAGTTGCTGGTGCCAGTTTTGGTGCATGTGACTACGACAAACTAAAAACAGCATTCAACTATTCAAATAATATGGGCCTCATCATTTCAATTATTTTAGTTGCAATAACAATTGCGCTTGCTCCTGAAATCGCAAGATTATTCTCATATACTGCACAAAGCGCTTCACTTGAACCTAAAATAGCCAGCGTTATCCAAATATTTAACTTATTTGCAGTAGTATATGTGTGGGGAAACAATGCAACATCAATGTTTCAGGGAATAGGAAAAGGATTAACATCATTAATGATAACCTTCGGCAGAACATTATTTGTAGAAATAATATTCATTTATTTATTCACATACACATTGAATATGGGCGAATTTGGAGTGTATTTAGGTATAATTGTAGGATGCCTTGCTGCTTCATTAATAGCTTTAATCTATTCAAAATATTATTTATCAAAAATTAGGAGAACACTCAATGAAAATCAATCCTAAAATACTCGTATACATTTTAATGATATCAACTCTTGCAATTAATACACCATTAAGCCTTGTAGGTATTGTAGGTGAGATATCACAATACTTCAACATTTCAATAGCGATTGTCGGACTTTTCATTAGTTCATTTACATTCACAATTGCAATCTGTGGACTGTTCATACCACTTGTATTCTCAAAATATGAAAGGAAACATACATTCATGTTTATTTTAGGAATATTTTCAATATGCAATTTCATAAGCATATTCGTTCACAATTTTTATATTGCATTAATATTAAGAATAATACCTGCAATCGCATATCCTGCTTTTGTAGCTATTGCACTTACATTTACAGAAGAAATTGCTCCTGAAGGTGAAAAACAATCATATATTACCTTGATTTTGCTTGGTATTTCAATAGGAAGTATTATTGGGCTTCCAATTACCACATTTATAGGAACTACAATCGGATATCAGGCAACAATAACTTGGATTTTTGCAATTAACTTCATTTCATCCATATTGATTGCATTGCTATTTCCTAAACAAAAAGGAAAAGAAAAAAGTTATGAAGCCCCATTATCATCTTTAAAATCAGGAAACTTCTTGCTTGCAAGTCTTGGGATCATTTTAATGCCAATAGGATTCTGTATTGTTTATAGTTATATGAGCTATTACTTGCAGACTATCACACATATCTACACATACCAATTAAGCGCCGTATTATTTGTATATGGGCTTGTTTCAATAGTAGGTACATGGATGGGCGGAAAAATTCTTATGAAAAAAGACAAAATAACCCTTGTAATGTTTCAATTAGTTTGCATTGCGATGATTTCCCTATTATACTTCTTTGGTGCACTAACAATTTCAGCTATAATCTTAATTCTCATTTTAGGATTTTTGGATGGAATGGGTTATAATTTAATACAATATATTGAAGCTTGTGCCCTTCCAGACACACCAGAACTTGCAAATGGTATTTTTGTTAGTATACTGAATGGTGGAATAGCTATCGGATCTGCAACAGGAGGATTTTTGGTTAATGGGTTTGGAATAATGTCCATTTTTATTGGGGCGATAATTCCATTATTTTTAGCAACAATAATTTTATATTATGTTGTTTATGGTGGAAAGATTAACTTGAAATACAGTTAATCACCTTCTTTTTAACCAACAACAATAAGTACATCAACGTAAGATCATTTATAAAATAACAACCAGCCATCCTATTTAAAAATTATCATCTACTTTGATTTTTAAACTCATCACGCATGCGAATACACAAAGGAGAATGTCAAATATCCATAACAAAGTATAACCTCCAAATGCATCCCTTATTACTCCACCGAACATTGCACTTAAAAAAGCACATACCTGATGGGCAAAAAACAGTATTCCAATTACAAAAGCAACTTTACTGATTAAAAAATTCTCATTTACAAGACCTGCTGTTGGTGATACTGTTGCATCACCAGTCATTCCAAGACCTATTGAAAATAAAACTGCAGTGAGCATAGTTTTTGGAAATAGCCATAAGTATAAAATAACCCAAATAGCTCGAAAACCATAATAAAAACCAAGTAATTTTCCTTTATTTATACGAACACTTAAAAATCCTGATAAAAGTGCACCGAATATTGTTGCAATTCCATAAACAGAAAATGCCCAACTCACATCCAATTCATTTAAGCCAAATAGAACAAACTGAGAGAATAAATGAGACTCTATTATAACCATGTGAAATCCACAGGTAGCAAAACCTGCAAATAACAAACAGAATGTACGATTTGAAAATGCTTCCCTGAATAATGACCTGTTAATTTCAATATTTTCGTTTTCAATATCATCTATTGAATTATTGTCCTTTGAAGTTACAACAATAACTATTGGAACTAAAAGAACCATCATTAAGATTAATACATTTAATGCAAAATAAAGTCCATTATAAGATAAAAATGACTGGAGCACTGGAGATAATATAAAACCAACCATTCCCGCTGATGCATTGAGCATTCCAGATATAATCATTGCATTTTTGGGTCCAACAAAATGTATTGCTGAGGTTAAAATCAAACCGAATGAAAGTGCACCTGTACCCAAACCGAACAATATACCTAAAGATATCATTAATGTAACATAAGAGTTTGCTAGAATCATTCCAAGTAAACTCAATACCAAAAAAGAATACCTAAAAGAATTACAAAACGATTTGAACGCTTTGATGCTAAAATTCCGAAAAATGGTTGTGTTGCTCCAAACAAGAGTTGCATCACTGCAATGCACACACTAACATCCGCATACTTCAAACCACAGTGAATAGCTAAAGGATTTAGCAAAATCCCAACATCTCCACGAAGTCCTGCACCAGCACCATAAAGAGCACATGCTACAAGACCAAAAAGGATTACACCAATCCAATTTTTTTACAGTCTGATTTTCTTTTTTTAACATCAAAATACTCCAAAATACTTACATTAAAAATAGATTATCCATAATTTTCTCCAATCCAACCTTCATTGTTCGGCCAGACACATTCATCACAGTAATCATCAATAAAATTAGTTATGAACCAACAGTTTGTTAAATATTTCATTTAATACAAAGAATGTTTAATAAAACATAGGAATTATCAACATTAAACCGATTAAAATCATCACCATGTTCGGCAAATACTCTTTTAAGAATTCAGGAACATATCCCATGACTTTACATCCCACTGTAGAACCTAATGTAATAGCCAGTGCCTCAAAAACTGTTAATATAGGAACATAAATCCAACTTAAAGTAGCAAATATTACAAGACTGTCTGAACCGAGCAATATTGCATTAATTTTTTCAGGAAATTCAATTCCAATTATGCCAATTATTTGAATTATAATAATAAGAATACCACAAATTAATTTAAATATATCTTTAGATAAATAAAGAAGAACTAAACTTCCGATTAATACTCCAACAATACTGAAAAGAGTTTCAATTCCTAAATAGGATCTGATATTTTCTTTAAGAGTAAATCCATTAACACTGGTCATAATAAATGTATCAATCACAAGACCAGCTATTATAATAATTATTTCTACTGTGTTATTTATCATGATATCAAGATTATAATTTTTCTAGTTAGAACTACGCCATGTGTTTCCACATTTAGCACATCTTATAAAATTAGTCGGTGCCTCATCAGCAGACCTTGTCTGTACTGTCCACCAATATCCTTTTGTTCCACCACATTTATAACATGTTATTTTTGTTGTTGGCAATGCAACATTGTTACTGTCAGTCACAACAACTTTTGTTTCAGGATTAGTTTCACCTTTCATGTGATATTGCTCCTCCAAATCATCATTTGTAAGAGATTTTTCATAACCACATGTACATTTAATCTTGCCGTTATTCGGCATCAACATTGCACCACAATCAGGACAGAATTCCATATTATTAAACACCGTTAAAAATTCGTAAGTATTAGTTTAGTAAAAGTAGTTTATAAATATTCGTGTTTTAAAAAAATAGTTAAAAAAAAGTTTTTGTGAAAGGATTAACCTTCCACCATAATCAGCTTACCCGTAGATGGGTCTTTGTATACTTTACCCATTTCAGTATATCCTTGACCAGAACTGTTTGAAGTGTCTGGTGTTTCGTTTAACTGTTGACCTTGGTCTACTACAGTAGTCTGTTGTTGCTCCATCTGTTCCTGTATGCTTTGGTCCGGATCAATCATTGCCTGCATGTTCCAGCTTATGATAACAAAAACAAGAAAACCGACAGCAATAACAAGCATTGCATCTACAAGGTTAGATGTACCTGCCATAGGGTCTTCTTCTACTCTTTTTGACCTACGTCTACCGCCTCTTTTTCTTACCATAAAATCACTATCTATTCATATAATCAAGAACAGCATCTATTAAAGCATCCAAATCTGATAAATATCTATCATACCATGAAGATCTGATTTTACCAATGAAATAACATAAAGCACCTGAACCAATACCTACAATAGTAGTATTGAATGCAACAGTCAAGGAACTTGCAAGAGTATTTATGTCCCCTGCACCTAATGCTGCAAGACCAGGACCCATCGGAATTAAAGTACCCATTAAACCAAGAGTTGGTCCAATACGAGTAATAATATCTGTTTTCTTTAATGAATCCATTGTTTTTTCTTCTTCAAATTCAAATAATTTACGAGCTAAAGCTTCTCTTGAAGGTTCACCCAATTGTTCAGAAGATGCAATTTCTGTTAGAACTTTCTTTTGAGCTTTAGGAATTTTAGCTTTTGAAATTACATTTTTTAATGCATCTGCAGATTCAGCTGCATTGATATCATAAATCAAATCTCTAATTGTTCCAACTGGAACTTTTTTTCTTGAAGTGTATTCTGCTATAGCTCCACCCAATGTAATGATTGAAATTATAACAATTACAAGTAAAATAACCATTACTGGAATTGTTAAACTTTGTGAGATTACATCAAGAGAACCAGTTAAGAATTCTCCTCCAGGAATATTTAAAACCATATATTTCACCTAAAATTTAATCTAAAATGTTTCTCCCTTTTTTAGTTAAAATCATACCACCAATAATCAAAATAGCAAATGATAAAATCACCATTAGTATATCTTGTGGAGAACCAATAGTAATAGGGCTTGTTGTCTTTGTTAAGGCACTTGCAATGTTCGGAATTACAATTGCTGAAAGTAAGAAATATGCACCAAGCAAAAGCATGAAATTGCCCAGAACAATAGGATACGGCTTATTAATAAATTTAATAATTGTATTTGATGCAAAATAAGTTACAATCATAACAGCAACCAATGCTGCTGCAGCATACCAACTTAAATTAAGTGAACTAATTCCAATTGTTGGTGCAACAATCAAAACACTTGCAATAATTGAACCAAAACAACATGGACAAGGAGCAATAATTGCTAGAGAAGTAGCAGTTGATGTATTTTTATCATGTATTTTCCATTCTCTTATTGTAAATAAACCTGCAATAATCATGATTGAAGCCATTATAATATAAAAAATTGTATTATAACTATAGATCGCTTGAACCAATTGTTCTGCAAAGAATGAAGCAATGTATGAGATAAGGATTACTCCACCCCCATAAGAGATACAGATTACCGCAAATAGTTTTCTTGGCAAATTAGCTAGTCCTGACGCAAGTCCTATCTTTATTCCAAAAACAAGAACTGAAGCAAAAATACCCACTTGCCATAAAACACTCATCATATCCATATTAATTTCCCCATAATCAATTATAATTTAATTAATTACAATTTATTATTACATTAACTAACTATATAAATTTTTTAAAAATAGATGTGCAAATAAATGAACATCAATACTATATTTAATTTTATTATTTAAATAATGAACACATTTAAAATTAGTAACTTTTAAGGTATTGGAATGATATAATTAATATGTTAATAAAGAAAATGAGGCATAATATGTTTTGGAATGAAGAAATTGAAACTATGTCAAGGCAAGACCTTGAAGAATTGCAATTAAAGAAACTTCAAGCGACTGTAAAAAGAGCATTTGAAAAAATACCTTATTATAATAAACGATATTCAGAAGTTGAAGTTTATCCAGAAGATATAGAAACTTTAAAAGATATTGAGAAACTTCCATTTATTACAAAAGATGACTTAAGAGAAAGTTACCCATTTGGACTTTTCGCAGTTGACATTAAAGATATCAAAGAATTACATTCATCATCTGGAACCACCGGAAAACCAGTAGTATCAGGATATACTGAAAAAGACTTAGACACATGGGCTGAAACAATAGCACGTGGACTTAAAATGATGGGACTTGGTGAAAATGACATCATTCAAAATACTCATGGATATGGAATGTTTACAGGTGGTTTTGGAGTTCACTACGGATCACACAAAATCGGCTCAACAATCATTCCGATTTCAACAGGTCAAACCAGAAGACAGATTGAAATCATGAAAGACTTTGGAACTACCGGATTAATATTTACCCCATCCTATGGAATCCACATTGGAGAAGTTGCTCTTGACGATGGAATTGACCCAAAAGAATTAGGAATCAAAGCTATTGGATTTGGAGCTGAAATGTGGACTGAAGAAATCAGACAAAGAGTGGAAGAACTCTTCGATGCAAAAGCATATAACATCTATGGATTAACTGAACTTATGGGACCTGGTGTCGGTATAGAATGTAGTGCACAACAAGGTCTTCACATTCCAGAAGATATTTATTACCCAGAAATTATCGATCCAAATACCGGAAAAGTTATTGGTGCTGAAAAATCTGGAGAATTAGTTTTAACCAACCTTGAAAGAGAAGGAATGCCAATCATCAGATTCAGAACAAAAGACTTAACCACACTTACCTATGAAAAATGTGAATGTGGCAGAACACATGCAAGAATGAGTAGAATCACAGGTAGATCTGACGATATGATTAAAGTAAAAGGAGTAGCTATTTTCCCATCACAAATTGAAAAAGCATTACTTAAAGTTGGTGATGTAGAGCCTCATTACATGATTATAGTTACAAGACCAGGAACTTTAGATGAAATCGAAGTCAAAGTAGAAGCATCACAAGATATTTTCTTCGACGGTGTAAAAGAAATGATGGCAATCCAAAAAGAAATTGGCAAATCCATTGAAAATGAAACTGGTATTCGCGTAAAAGTTACATTAGTAGAACCAAAAACATTACCAAGATTTGAAGGAAAAGCTAAAAGAGTTATTGATGAAAGGAACTTACATTAGGTGATATAATGAAAATTAAACAATTATCAATATTTTTACAAAACAGAATGGGAAGTTTATCAAAACCTTTAGAAGTACTTACAGAAAATGAAATCAACATTAAAGCCATGTGTATGGCAGATACTTCTGAATTCGGTATTTTAAGACTTGTTGTAGACAACCCTGAAAAAGGACAGGAAATATTATCTGAAAACAACTTCCTCGTTAAAATTACAGAAATCATCGGTGTTGAAATGAATGATACACCAGGTGGACTTACAACTGTTTTAAAAGTTATTAAAGACAATGGTATTGATTTAGAATACCTCTATGCATTTACTCATGACAAAGTTGGCAAAGCAATCTTATTACTCCATGCTGACAATATTGATGAGTTAATTTCAGTTTTACAAGATAATAACATAGTTATTGTACCATCTGAAGAAGCATACAATTTATAGATAATTTCAAATTATCTATCCTTATTTTTTTTACGTGACCTAAATGGAAAACAATAGAACAATATACATTGATTATTTAAAAGTGATTGGACTTTTATGCATTATTTTAGCCCATATCACAACAGATGCCAATATATTGCAAATTAGAAATTTTGATGTTCCTTTAATGGTAATAATATCCGGATTTCTTGCAGTAGATTCATTGAAAAGAAATCTAAAGCAAAAACGACCCTTTTTAAGATATTACTGGAAAAGAATTAAGCGTTTATTATTCCCAACATGGATATTTTTAATTATATTTTTCATAATAATGACATTTTTCCCAGTAAATGGAATGTATCCTTACGACATCAACTTTATAATCAATAGTTTTCTATTGCTTGATGGAATTTCATACGTCTGGATTATAAGAATATTCCTTATTTGTGCATTAATAACTCCAGTAATCTATTATTTTGACAAGATTGAAAATGACTACATCCAGTTTTTAGTTTTAGTTTTAATATACATTTTATATGAAATAGCAATAGCCCTTAAAATAAATGAAATGAATATCATTTTTGAGTTCATATTAGCTTATATCATCCCATATGGAATAATTTACTTACTTGGAATGATTTCAACTAAAACAAGTCCTAAAGCGGATTCCATCATTTCAGCAATATATCTAATTGCATTCATAATATCAGGATATTTAATTTATTTAAGTACGGGGATTTTCCAGCCAACACAAATTATGAAATATCCTCCAACAATATATTATATAAGCTATGCATTATTCGTTTCATTCCTATTATTGAGCATATTTAAAAGAATCAACTTAAAAGAGAATAGATTCATTGAATTTTGTTCTAAATCATCTTTATGGATTTACTTATGGCATATATTATTCCTAACCATCGTTCCGATATTATTTGGAGAATTAGACTGGATTTTAAAATACACAATTGTTTTAATATGTGCAGTAGGATTAACATATATTCAAAATAAGGTTCTTGATTTACTCGAGAAGAAGAATATAAAAATAAAAGTTTTAAGAGGATAAATTCCTCTTTTTTATTAAAAAAAAGAAATATTATTTTTCAATGACAAAACCATGGTTTTGTGCTTTTGTTACAAACACAGTACCATTTTCACCAATGATTTCTTTAGTTTTTTCTACAATATCTTCATTTGATTCATCAAAGAAAGTATATAAAACTGGTCCAAATGAAGAAATACCTACACCATAAGCTCCAGCCTTCTCAATAGCTTGCATAATTGGTAAATATTTATCATCAAGAGAGTGTTCTAATTTATTGAACCCAACTTTTTGAAGTTCACTTACAGCCCAGCCAAAGTTTTTGATGTCTTTTTCAAGCATGAATGGAACAAGATTCATTAAAATCAAGTGAGATACTTGCTCTACTTCTTCTTTTGGAATCGGACAGTATGTTTGGAAAACATCTACCTCATCGTCACCTTCCATATGCTTTTCGATTTCTGGAATAGCAATTAGAATTTTCCATTCTTCAGGGAAATCATATCTTGCAATTAATGTTGCAGGTTTTGCTTGTGATGCTCCTGAAGGTAAGAATAATGGTTTTTCTTCTTTACTGTGTCCACCATCAAGGATAAAACCACCTAAATCGTGAGTGTATGTACCGATTCCAGAGGTTCCACCTCTTCCAACAATACTACTAATTATTCTGCTTTCCACTTCAATGCCCATAGTTTCAGTTATTAAATGAGCAGTTGAAATAGCGATTTGAGTTCCACTTCCAAATCCTGAATGTGGAGGATATGTTTCATGAACAATGAATTTAAAACCAGAAGCTATATCAAAGTGTTCAATAGTTTTTTTAGCTGCATCAGGGATTTTTTCCTTACATTCTTCAATAGCTTCCTCATCTGTTACAGTATCAGCAAAAATAAGTTCTATTCCACTTTCAATTTTTTCAATTTCTAAAACAAATTGTGGATCTGCCAATGCAACACCAATTCCACCATCGACTCTTCTATATGACCCATTTAAATCAATGAGAGACATATGTATTCTTGAAGGTGCTCTAATTATCATTTTCTCACTTCCATAATTAATTATCTTATATTAATTATGTAGATAAAATATAATAAGTTTTATTATATTAATTTAGAATTAAAATAAATTATCAACAACAGAAATTAATTTTTCTGCTAATTTTAATGTGAAATCAAATGGTTCAGATGAATAACATTCATAAACCAGTGTTGGAATTCCGGCTTTTGCAGTTGGTTCTGTAATAAAAGCAGGACTTGACCTGAATTCAGGTGCATAATATACAATTTCCTCAATTTCTGCAAGAATTTTTTCCATAAACTCAATAGATTCATCATCAAATCCCGGAGCAAATAGAAAATTAGTTATTATATAATCTCCAGGACCATCAGGACCTCTGTTTGAGTGAATATCTAAAAATAAATCATAATTTTTAGAAATGATGTCTTTTTGAACAAATTCCTGAGCCAAAAATTGGCCTTCATCCCTTCCTTCAGAATCACTGGTCTTATCTAAAACATTTATATTATACAAATAATAGCAATAATTTAAATCATTTCTAGCAATTAATTTTTCAAACAAGGCTCTGTGAGACTTGCTTTCAAGTGGATGCATTCCTATCAAATATGCTATTTTAACATCTGATTCAACGTTTCCAAAAGGACCATGAACATACACACTACCTAATTCATTTTCACCGAGCAGTACAGAGTCATAATCAGTTGAATCAATTTGAGCTTCGCTAGTTGGACCATCAGGATAATTCATAAAAATACCTAAAAAAATAAAAATCGACTAGATTAAATCTAGTCTTGAGATTGGGAAGGTACACGAGTTGCTAATTCTTTGTTTAACTCGTATATTAATCTGTTATCGCCGTCAGCTAATTTAGCTTTTGCGAGTAATTCCATTGCGTTTTCTTCTTCTTCGACTTGTTCTTCAACAAACCATTGTAAGAAGTTGTTGGTTGCGTGATCTTTTTCTTCAATTGCAATGTTTACTAAATCATTAATAAGGCCAGTTACCATTTTTTCATGTTCTAAAACATGTTCAAATGCTGCAAGTGGGCTGTCCCATTCAGTTTGTGGTGCTTCAATTGCAGTTAAAGTAACGGATGCTCCTCTTCTGATGATGTAATCATAGAATTTCATTCCATGTTCTAATTCTTCATTTGCTTGTACTCTCATCCAGTTAGCAAATCCAGCTAAGTCTTCATCTTCAAAGTAAGCTGCCATAGATAAGTATAAATATCCTGAGTAAACTTCAGCGTTTAATTGTGCGTTTAATGCTTTTTCCATATTTTCAGATACCATAATATCACCTATTAAATTTACATTATAAATATTGTCTGTAATCTAATATAAATTTTAAGTAATTGAAAAACATATTAATCTACATGATTGAAAAGTCCCTCTATGAAAATTACCAAATTGATTTTGATGAAACAATTACACCCTCAAATGATGATTATTTATTTATTTTTAATGAAAAAAGAGAATTATTTTTAGATAATGATAAAAAATTACCTAAATCTTTAGACAATTTTGATGTGAATTTCTGTTTCTATATAGGAATATATAAAACCAAAAAGGCATTTGTTGTCAATGTGAATAGTAATGAATCATTTTATGAATTAAGAGATGTTTATGAACTTAATCATGATCTTTACCACATTGCAGGAAAGGCTGTTTTAGTTAATGACTGGTATATCTCCCACCAATTTTGTGGAAAATGTGGTACAAAGACTCAATTTGATGAAAAAGACATGATGTTAAAATGTCCTGAATGTGGTCAAGTGCATTATCCTCGTATCGCTCCTGCAATTATTGTGGCAATTCGAAATGGTGAAGAATTACTCATGGCAAAACATAGTTACCATGAGACAATAAGATATGCACTAATCGCAGGATTTGTTGAACCTGGCGAAACAATTGAAGAAGCAGTTCACAGAGAAGTTTCAGAAGAAGTTGGAATCAATATTAAAAATCTAGAATACAAAAAAAGCCAATCTTGGCCATTTCCAAATTCATTAATGCTCGGATTTGCTGCAGAATATGATTCCGGAGACATTAAAGTTGATGGTGATGAAATTCTAAAAGCAAAATGGTTTAAAAAAGAAGAAATTATAAGATATGGATCAGATATAAGCATATCTGATTGGTTAATACAGGATTTTATCAATAACTACTAAATTACTTTATAATAGTTAAAGCAGTTATTCCTGCTTTTAACCTACCCAAACCTTCTTTTAATAACTTTTGAGGGCATGCAATATTCATTCTCAAGAAGTTATCACCAGATTTTCCAAAATCAATTCCTGCTGATAAAAACAGTCCCTGATTTTCTCTTAAAAATCCAGACAATACTTTTGATGGAACATTCAACGCAGAGCAGTCAAGCCATAATAAATATGTTGAGTTACATTCAACCAATTTTATAATTGGCAGTTCTTCTTTTAAATATTTTTTAACAATCTGTTTATTTTCAAATATTTCATCTTTAAGCTGATTTAACCATTCTTCAGACTCATTATATGCTGCAATTACTGCAGTTGTTGCAAATACATTAGTAGAATCTGAGTTATCAACATGCAATTGTGTTTTAATTATTTCTAACAGTTCACTATTTTTTGTATGAACAATGGAACTTTGAAAACCAGCAATATTAAATGATTTTGAAGGAGATAAACAGGTTATTGCTTTTTCATAGTCAGATGAAACCTCAAAAGGATTGTAATAAACATCAGGATCAGTTAAATCACAGTGAATTTCATCAGATATTAGAATAACATCATGTTTACAGCATAGTTCACCGATTTTAGACAATTCTTCTTTTGACCAAATTTTACCTATTGGATTGTGAGGATTGCAGAGAATCATCATTTTTACTTTTGACAATTTTTCATCCAGATCATCAAAATCAATGTTATACTCACCATTTTCATAAATCAATTCATTTTCTACAACTTTACGGTTATTATCCTCAACCACATAGTAAAACACGTGATAAACTGGAGATTGAATCAATATTTCATCACCAATATCTGTCAAGCATCTAATCATGGAAGAAATTGAAGGCATTACCCCTATTGAGTATAACATGTCTTCACGAGACATTTTAAAGTCATATCTTCTATTCCACCAGTTGATATATGAGTCATATAATTCATCAGATACAACTGTATAACCATAAACAGGATGATTAGCTCTTTTTAAAATAGATTCCGTGATTGCAGGAGCTACCTTAAAGTCCATGTCTGCTACCCACATTGGAATATCATCATCAAAATAATCCCATTTCAGGGAATTTGTATTGTGTCTGTCAATGACACTTTTAAAATCGTATTTAATATTTTTCATAGTGAATCCTACTTTCATCAAATTTATCCATAAACTTATTTTCCAAACCATCTGCAGGATAACCCACTGTAATTATACAATACGGTTTTAGATTACTAATCTCATCAATTCCAATTATCCTACCAATTTGACCCATTCTCTCTTCGTCAGGTGCAACACCATTCCAAAGACCACCCAATCCAAGATTGACTGCTTCAAGCAACATATTTTCAGCAGCAGCACCCATATCCTGTTGCCATACAGTCTTGTAAAAAGCTCTTTCTATGTTTGCAACAAGAACAATCGCAACTGGCGCACCAGTTACACGTGGTTTTATTTCACCAAGCTTTGCTAATGTTTGTTTGTTTTTTACTACAACAAATTCCCATGGTTCAGCACCCAATCTTGATCCAGGAGCCTGCATTCCTGCTTTGAGAATTTTTAAAATTAAATCATCATCAACATCTTTATCTTGATATTGACGAATACTTCTTCTTGTGTTTATTATTTCTTCAAAATCAGACATATATTATAAATAGCATTTTAGGTATATAAATAATTAGTTTTACGGAGGTGAAATAATGGAAAGTGAAAAGTTAGCAGGTATTTTCAGTATCGTTCTTGGTTTGATATTCATTTTATTCCCAATGTTTTCATCAACTTTAGTTTCAGTGATTGTTGGGTTAAGCTTACTATTCTTTGGAATTACCATGACATTCTTCGGATTTAACATGAGAAATTCCATAAGCAAATTACCATTGATTACAATAATCATAGGAATTATAACAATAATACTTGGATTTGCATTCATATTCTATCTTGATGCAATTTCATTCTTAGTCGGATTCCAATTCTATATTGTCGGATTCATCATGATTGTATTTGGAATAACTGGATTGATATCAAAAGTAAACAGAATATCTTCTTTTACATCAATACTTGTTTTATTAATGGGTATTGTTTCAATCGCACTTGCTGTATTTGCACTTAACCAACCAATATACATAGCAATCATCATTGGTATTGTTTTAATTATTGAAGGAGCATCTTTCCTTTTAAGTGATTAAGACTTGGTTAATGTAAAAAATAGCATTTAAATCATCGAAAATTAACCATCACCATAACCATATTATTAACCAAGCCTTTAGGGCAAAGCCCAATTAATAATTTGGTATAAAAATAAATAAAAATTATTGAAGTGTGAAAAAGCACATTTACACACTTCCGAAATGTTTAAATCTCTTAATTTTCACTTTTGACAAATGCAATATTATTTTCTTCACAGAATTTATCAATGTTAGAAATAATCTCATTAATATCCTCATTTGAATACTCATTTTTGAAATAATATGCAATTGGCTGAGCATTGGTATAAACAGTTATAACTAAATACTGATTATCATATAACTGAACCTTAAGAGTATTATAGATTTGAATATCTTTTATAATATCACTTTTAGCTTTTACAGCAGGTGTCTCATTTCCAATAGTTTTTATTTCACTATTCGGATAACTGTTTTGTAGTTTTACCAAATTATCTTCATCTGTCATAACATCATTTTGAGGTTTTATCTCAGATAATTTGTCTTTGAATAACTTTGCATTGTGTAATTTTTCCTGGATTTCAGCTAACTCTTTCTCTAATTGTTTTTCATCCTCAAGTAGAGAGTTAATGAATGCTTCACTCCCATTATTAAATTCTTCATACATTTCAAGCACCTCTCTTGGTGACAACAATGATTGTTGTTTGAAAAACTCTTTAGTATGTTGTTTAACACGAATACTTAAAGGTTTTAGATTTTCTTTTCTTGACTTGTAATCGAACATTTCTTCTGCAAAATCATTTCCTCTTTTATGAAGAGCTTGCATTCTAGATGTAAACATTTTTTCAAACTCTTCACGAGTCATGTCTTCTGCAAAATTAAATTCGAATTCACCTGGAGTATATGATCCTCCAAATCTTTCGTTTCCAAATGCAAATTTTCTAGTTCTTTTTTGGTTTGTCATATTATCACATCCGTCGTATTACAAAATACATTTTTGTATACAATTAAATATTGTGATGAGGTAGTATATAAATGTATTCATTTTTAAAAAATGTATACATCAAAAATTTTAAAAAAAATAATAGATTAATTACTTAATCTAGCACCAATTACAAAAGATTCATCCAAATCATGCAAAAATTGCTCTTCTTTTGATTTTAATGAAATATCATCATCTTTAGAATAAGCATTCTGTGAAATATTCTCAAAAGTATGAATTTCAAATTTACCATTTAGCATTTTAAATAATTCTTCAGACTGTTTCAGGTGTGGTCTAACTGACTCTTCAAAGTAATCTTTAGAGTAATTAACTGTATAAATAAGTCCAACATTAATTTTACCTTTAAATGCATTTCCAACATCATATGAAACAATACAAAATATTAATCTTTCAATCAAAGCCCTGTAATGACTTGTCGGTTCTGTAAAAAAGATAGGTGCAACAATGATTAAAGAATCAGCATCCAAAATTCTATCAATTAATGGTGAAACCTCATCCCTCCAGTAACATTTACAAGGGTCCTTCTTTTTACAGATTAAACAGCTCATGCACCCATGTAAATCAAATTTATATAAATCAACATATTCGACTTCACTACCTGCAGATTCAGCACCATCAACTACAGATTTAGCAATTTGGGCATTCAATCCTTTTCTTTTAGGACCAGCATTAATTACAATAGTTTTCAAAAAATCACTTTTTACTTAAATTAGCACCAATCTCAAAAGCTTTTTCCAAATCTTTTGGGAATTGTAAAATCCACTGCTTTTCTTTTGCTTCCTGTGAAAAACCAGCCATATTAAATTTAGAGTAATCACTTACCTGAATTGTATCACAGACAGGATAAGTAACAATTTCACCATTTAAAAATGAGAATAAAAATTCAGTACTGGATAAACTTTCTTTCATAGCTTGCTCATAAAAGTCCAAAGGTGCATTCATAGTATAGAAAATTCCAACATTTACTTTGCTGGTGTAATAGCTTGATCCATCATCATAAGACATTATGCAGAAGATTAATCTTTCAACCAATGCTCTGAATTCACTTGTAGGCTGTCCAAAGTAAATTGGTGAACCTATAAGAAGTGCATCTGCATCCAAAATCTTTTCAATAACATCAGTTAAGTCATCTCTCCAATAGCATTTACCTTTTGTTTTTTCTTTGAGTTTACAGGCAAGACAGCTTCTGCAACCTGTGAAAACCAAATCATATAAATTGAAATATTCAGTTTCAGCTCCAACAGATTCTGCTCCCTTTTGAGCAGATTGCATAATCTCTGCTGTGTTCCATTTTTTTCTTGGACTTGCATTAATTACAATTGTTTTCATAATTACACCTTTTTAATTTATTTAAATATCTTCAATTCATCAATATCAATATTTGGATTTTTATATCTTCCATTGGATTCCGTAAATTTACCAAACTGAATAGCTCTGTTCGGACATGCATGAAGACATGCTAAACATTTATAACAGTTATCTCCCCAAACAGGCTTCTTATCAGGATAAGTCAATGTCTGACCATTGCAGACTTCAATACATAATTTACATCCAACACAATCATCAGTAACATAGAATTGAGATGGATCGTGAAGTCTATTGTTGAACCATTCGTTCATGTTCGCTGCAGCTTCAGCACCAGTTCCTTTAGATGCTTTGGAACCGTTGATTATAGTTTCAATATCAAATATATCTTTTCTTTCGTTTAGAATTTCACAAATATTACCAATTCTTTCTTCAGCTTTTTTTAGACAATCAATCTGTTTTGCTTCATCCCAAACCATAATATAATTATTTGGCATGTTAAGTGAAAAAGCACTGTTTAGATTCATATTTTTATCATTTAATGCTTCTTTAATGAAATTATCAAAACGACCAATGTTTTGTCCAAAGGTAGCTATTGTGAATGTATAATTGTTATTATAGTTAGTAAATTTAACCTGTTCAATGAACTCAAACACCATTTGAGGTGCAGACCATGCAAATAATGGGAAAATAAAACCAATTACCTCATCATTTTTTAAGCTGAATGTACAATCAGCATCAGAATCATTCATTATTGTTGCAATGTTAATAATGTCCTCACCAAGGTTTTGAGCAATAGTCTTTGCAGCATAAAGTGAGTTTCCGGTTGCAGAAAAATAAAATATCATAATTACCACTGTAATTAAATTTATAAAAAAAATAAAAAAAGAAAATAAGAGAAGCTAGTTTTTAGCTTCAATAACAGTTTTTCCATTCATGTAAGGGACTAACACTTCAGGAACTTTAACACTACCGTCAGCTTGTTGGTAGTTTTCTAAAATACAACACATTGTTCTTTCTGTTGCAATAGCTGTACTGTTTAAAGTGTGTAAAACTTGAGCATCTCCAGAACCTGCTCTTCCATAACGTGTTTTTGTTTTACGTGCTTGGTAGTCTTTACAGTTAGTACAGGATACTAATTCCCTGAATGCTTTGGAACCTGGGAACCATGCTTCCAAATCGTATTTGATAGCAGCATTATCGTTCAATGCAGAAGATACAATAGCTATTACTTGGTATGGAATACCTAATTTTTGATAGATTCTTTCGGTTACTTCCATTAAGTGATCATGTTGGTTTCTTGAATCTTCAGGTGTGGAATAAATGAACTGTTCGATTTTTTCAAATTGGTGAACTCTAAATATTCCTAAAGTATCTTTTCCGTGAGATCCTGCTTCTTTTCTAAAACATGTTGAAAGTGCACAGTATCTTAATGGCAAGTCTTCAGGTGCAATGATTTCATTTCTGTGAAGTGCTGCTAATGTTTGTTCAGCAGTTGCAATTAAGTACATGTCTTCGTTTTCAACTTTGTATAAAGTTTCTTCAAATTCACCAAGTTCTGAGGTTTCTGCTGCAACTTCCCCTTTTACAAAGAATGGAGTTTGCATTGGTATATAACCTTCAGCTTCTAGTTCTGCTAATGCAAATTGAATTAATGCCAAGTTTAAGTGCAAGATATCTCTTTTCAAGTAGTAGAAACGTGCTCCTGAAATAGCTGCTGCAGTTTCAAGATCTGCACCATCAATTTTCTTAATTAAATCCACGTGATTTAAGAGTTCGAAATCATGTTCTGGGATTTCACCGTAGGTTCTCACTACCACATTGTCATCCTCAGTATCAGAAATTGGTACATCATCATCAATGAGGTTTCCTACTTTGTATCTATAGTCATCTCTGAGTTTAAGGTATTCTGCATTTTTTGCAGTTAACTCTTTGATATCATTAGCTACCTGTTTGGATTTAGCAATTACCTCTTCAAAGTTACCTTCTTCTTTTGCTTTTTTAAATGATTTGGATAATTTATTTTTTTCAGCTCTAAGAGCATTGAGTTTTCTTTCTCCTTCTCTCCATAAATTATCGTATTCAATTACTTTTTCGACATTTACTGTGTCTCTAAATCTCTTCTTTTCAGAGTCTATAATTATTTCTGGATTTTCTCTGAATAATTTTATATCTAACACTTTGTGTCCCCTAATTTTTTAATCATTATATAATATGATTTTCTTGTTTTTTAAATGTAATGCTTAAATAGGGAAAATTTCTATTAAAAAGTAGTAGTTTTTAAAAAAATAAGTAAAAAAGAGGATGATAAATCCTCAAAAAATTAAGAAAAATTTATAATAATTTTTCCTTGAAAACCGATTTGAGTTCAGTTTTTGTTTTGTCCGTGTAATTTTCTGTATCTACACTGAAAATTGCCATTTCATAAATAATCTTATTTAATGATTGACCTTTTTCTGTTAGATAATACCTGACATTCTTTTTGTCGTATTTGTCTGCAATACGTTTAATTAAACCATTATCTTCCATGTCTTTAAGACAACTGCTTAAGACTCTGTTGGATAATTTAGGTTTATTTTCTTTAAATTCATGGAAACGAGTTTTACCAAAGAACAAATCGTTTATGATTTGAACAACCCATTTTTTCCTAATTAATTGTATAACATTATCAATTGGAAAATTCATTAGTTGAGCATTTGCATTCATAATAAAACCTCCAATAAAGTTATTATTAATTAATGGATTATTTTTTATACATATATAGTTACCGATTTATGGTGAGCAAAAGGTTACCAAAAGAATTTAAATACTAACTGCCCATGTTAAATTGAAGATGCAAAATTTGTATCTTTCCAGAGATGGCAAATTAAATCAAGAAATTAAGAAAAATGAACATGAAACATTATTATTCTCCATTATAACACACTATAATAATAAAAATTAATCATGGGATTTTTTAGAATAATTTTTTGATATAGCGTTAAGTTAAAATCAACCTCAAAAAAATTTTCCTATACATAAATTATTAAAAACACCATCTCTCACTTTTTTATTTTTTTTACAAAGATCATTACTAACAATTTTCAATAATATGCATTGTCCCCAATTTTTATCATCAACAACTTATGGTGAGTGAATGGTTACCAAAAGCATTTAAATATTAATTACCTATGTTTTAATTGAAAGTACAAAATTTGTATCTTTCAGAGATGGCAAATTAATCAAAAAACATGAAACATGCTTTCCTCCATTATAACACACAATAGAGAAAAATTGATCATGGGATTTTTGATAAAACCAAAATCAACCTCAAAAAAATTTTCCTATACATAAATTATTAAAAACACCATCTCTCACTTTTTTATTTTTTTAAAATTATCTTATTGGAAATGTCAAAATAAATCCAAATCCATTTTCATTGATTATTTCATATTCACCATCCATTTGACCAGATAATGAACCGATGATTTGCCAACCTAAACTTTTTGATGTAATAAATTCATTTTCATCTTTTAATCCTCTACCATTATCTTTATATTCAAACCTGACGAAATCTTCACCATCTTTTTCAAATAATTTCAAGGATTTAAAAATTGTTTTATTTTCAGATGCATCATCAAATACATATTTAAAAGAATTTGTGGTTAATTCATTAATAATTAAATGTTAATGGAGTAACTGTATCAATTGCGAATGCTAAATACTCCGGAACATCACTATTGAAATTAATATCAGTATATGGTGAAAATTCCATCAAAGCATCATCCAATTCATTTAAAAATGGATGCATCAAAATATAATTCATATCATCCTGATTGTAAATTCTGGTATGGATTGAAGACAATGAATTAATACGCTTTTCAGTAACATTGAGAATTGTCTCATAATCCCCCGGATGGAATCTTTTTTCTAGACTGATGAAACTTCTGATAAGCTGAAGGTTGTTCTTAACACGATGATGAACCTCTTTAATTAATATCTTTTGATTTTCCAAAGATTTTTCCAAATTCTTTTAAGCTACTATTTCATCAGTAATATCTTCAACAAATGCGTTAATTACTCTTGATTCAAAATCTGTTTCAATATAATTACTTGAGAAATATTTGAGATATTTTCTAGTTCCTTTTCCAGTAGTAATTGTTAATGTTATTTCAAAATTTATTACATCCCCAGGTCCAGCATCCTTTGCAGATTCCCATTTTTCATACACTAAATCCACTGAATCTTGTGTAGCATATTTTAAAAGTAAATTATAATCAATCAGACCATCAGTTGATTCAATTTCTAAAATTTCAAATATTTCAGTAGTCCAGTTGAATTTACCAGGACTACCATTCAAAATAGCTATTTTTGATATTGATTGTACATTTTCAATTGTATTCTGTAAGTTAACTGCTTCTTGTTTTAATATTTGACTGTCCAGATCTTTTTTAACCCATTTTCTTGAATAATATATCATTAAAATCAATATAAAAATCAATGAACATACAGTTGTTACAATAGATAAATGTCCAACTACACCGGATATTATTGGCATTAATTCATTATCTTATTATCCTCCCATTAAAATTAATTCTTTCGTGTTTCTTCAATTTTTTCAATTAACAATAACACCCTAGAATCTGTTGAATTTAGTTGCTTTGCTTTTGTAACATATTCCATGGCTTTGTCATATTCTTTTAATTTATAATATACTTCAGCGATAGTGAACAATATCCGAAAATTATTAGGTTCAATGGAACAAGCTTTATCCAAATATTCAATTGATTCATCATACCTATTTAATTCCACTAATACTTTACCTTTAAAGTACCAAAGAAGATGCAGATTTGGATTAAGTTCTATTGCTTTATCAAAACATTCAATAGCCTCATCATATTTTTTTAGGCGAACTAAAGCAGAAGCTTTATTAAACCAATACCTGAAATCTGAGTTTTATTTTCATTTGCATTATCCTCTAAATAATCATCTATTGATTAATATTAAGAGATTTAATCAATTAATTTTTTTAATTATCCTCTCGCCTTTATCAGTAAGTCAGTACAACCTGCCTCTTTTTACTTCAGGATTAATACATTCAATAAGTTTATGTTCCTTTAATTGTCTAAGGGTATTGGATATATGGTTCTGAAATATTTCTGTATCATTAGCTATTTCAGATGGAATCTTTACTTCGCCATCTAAAGATTTCATTACTTTTAGCCTATATTGGGATCTGTTAACACAATCAATGTCTTCCACATTACCACCTAATTACTATCTATTATGGCTGCAGATTCTCCTTTTTTAATTTTTTCAATAATCTTTTATCCGCCAAAAATTTCTTCTTCTAAACAGGACAGCGCATATTCTTTTAATGATAAAACTGAATGTTCATTAGGATATTCAGATAATGCCATATCAAGACATTCAATAGCTTCATCATATCTTTCCAAATCAATCAATAATCTTCCTATTTCCCTTAGATTCCTAACATAACCTAGAGATCCAACTAATTTACCACAACACTCCAGTGCTTCTTCATATCTTCCCATATGTACTAAAACAATTGCTTTACCGTACAAGTCATCTATTGCATCATAACAGTTAAAAGCATCTTCATAGTTTCCCATTTCAATAAAAACAGATGCTTTTCCACTCCAGTCGCCCATCATGTCATAACATTTAAGTGCTTCATCCCATCTTTTTAATGAACATAAAAGTTCTGCTTTACGTTCCAAAGAATATTCATCATCAGGATTTAATTCAAGTACATCATTATAACAGTCCAAAGCTTTAGAATATTCTCCTTTCCTTTTATGCCTGTTAGCCAGCCTTAGATTAATATATCTATCTTTTATTATCTTGGCAACATGATAGCTATCACAGTAATTCATTATATATTTTGAATAAGTAATTTCAGGAAGGTCTTCAATGTCATTTGCATCAGTTGTGAACTCACAGGTTGCATTATCTCCATTTGCAACATATCCAATTTTATTAGCGTCTAAATACACTGCAATGACATTTATACCATATATGTTATCTGATTCCTTTATTAGCTTAAATTCCATTTTTTCTTTAAAATCAACATCACTATCATCCAATTCAACGATAGTAATTAAATCATCTTTAGAATAACTATTTAAGATTTTTCTTGTTTTAATTTTAATTCATGTTTTCCTTTTAATTTTAATGTTTCTCTTATTAATGTTTTAAGAGATGAGTTATTTGGAAATATTGCTGATGCATTTTTCAAACATTCCGTTGCTTCGTCAAATCTTTTCATTTCAGTTAAATTAGAGGCCTTGCTCTTCCAATATCCAATATTATTTGAATCTAATTCAATGAGTTTATCATAACAATTATCAACATCCTCATATTGGTTTAGCTTTTCATAACATGAACATTTTATTGTCCAGTAATCTATATTATCATGTTCAGTGATTAAAAGATGATCAATATAAATAATAGCTTTATTATATTCCTTTTCGGATATGTAATCGTTAACAGGTTTTAATTTATTTATTATCCAAGCAATGTGATAGTTGTCATCATATTTCATCAGATATTCTGCATGACAAACATCAGGAATATTTTTAAGGAGGCAGGCCAGTGTAGTTAATCTGCAATTGGATGCTACGCGATTAGCAACAAAACCTATTTTATTGTTGTCCAAATATACTCCAATCGCATCAACGGCCTTTTTATTATCGGAATCTTTTTTTAGTGTAAACTTCATTCCTTTTTTAAATTTTTCATATTGTCTTGTGTCAATGATTGTGATTAGTTCTTCTTTAGGATAGTTATTTAAGATTTTTTCTTGTTCTATCCTTAATCTTACCCTTTCTTTTTTTATTGCATTTTCATCAACCTCAATTATCTCAAATCTTCCGTATTTAAGATAATATTTGGCAGCTGAAACTTTTGGGAGATATTGGAGTTCAGAAATATTGGAAAATAGCTTTTCAAAATCACTGCTAAGGTTATTAGAGACTATACCAATAGGCGTATCTTCATAATATATTGTAATGGTATCTCCAGAATCTTCTTTTTGTAATTTTAAATCAGTTCCTGGTTTTCCATCAAATTGATTATTTAAATATTTGTTTCTATCAATCAAAAATAATCTATTTTTATCTGCATCAATCATTCTTTCAGTAATCTTTTCTTCTAACTGATTAATCTCAATTTTTAAACTTATTAAATTATGATATTGTTTTGGATTTTTATTTTTTAGAAAATTGGAGATATCATTTTTTGCTTCAGCAAGTAAATTCCGCGCTTCCTGTAAATCTGCATTGCCCTTGGTTGAAGAGATATCTTTTGCCTTTTGCATTTTATCTCTGGCATCAATTTCAATCTCAAGTGATTTAATTTCACTGGAATCAGAACTGCTAAAGATTCCTTTAAAAATATTTTTTATACTATTTTCTTCGGAGTATCTCTTTTCTAATTCATCAATTTTCTTTTGGTTTTTTATAAATAATTTGACACCATTATCCCTATATTTGGAATTTACATGTGAAAGAATATATTTGATAC
>JALFJX010000021.1 GCA_022775905.1 Methanobrevibacter sp. | reverse complement strand
TTAAGGATGTTAGTTTATAATCATCCTTATTTTCTATTTTTAAAAAAGAGGAACAACAGAATAAACTGTTATTAATACAACCACGGTTATAATAACAATTGCACCCATTGGAGCCTTTTTCCATGCAAGAGCTGCTGCTACAAGTGCACCGATTAAACCAATATACCATAAGTCGGCATCAACAGTCAATACTCCAGGACATATTAATGCTGCAAGAGCCGTATATGGAATTAAATCCAAAAATTTCTCGAATTTAGGTGAGAAATTAAGCTTATCAATAAACAATGCAGGAATTAATCTTGGAATAAATGTTGCAAGAGTACAACCTAAAATAACTAACATCATATAATCCATTAAGCATCACCTGTGAGTAAATAATCATCATCAACAATGTACATTCCTATTGCGGCACCAACAAGTGTTGATACAATTAAAGACCAATTTCCTAAAAATTGGCTTAAGATAATATTTAAAACAGCAGTTATTAATACTAAAATAGCCATCTGTTTATTTTCTTTAACAGCAGGAACTAAAATTGCAACAAACAATGCGTAAAGTGAGATGTTAAAACTGTTTGTAACAATAACCGGAAGAAGATCCAATGCTACAACACCAATTGCTGCACCAACAATCCAACTTATCCATGCAATTACTGCAATACCCAAATAAATCCAGATACTTGAATCTTCACTTAATGAAAACATTGCAAATGATTCATCCACAGTTGTATGGGCTGCTAAAATACTTAAAGGTAAATTAGAATCTTCAACTTGATTTAATACACAGGTTGACATTACAAAATACCTTAAGTTAACAACAAAATTAGTCAACACAATAGCAATTACGCTTGCACCACTTAAAACCATTGAAGCAGCAATGAACTGACCTGCTCCTGCATAAACTAAAACAGACATTGAAACAGTCTGTAAAGGTGTCATACCTGCTTTAATTGCAATTGCAGCATACCCAATTCCCATTGGAACATAACCAAAAGTAATTGGAATACCTTTTTTAGCACCATCAATAAACTTAGATTTTCTTGAAATAATAACGACTCCAAAAATTAAAAATAAATAAAAAAGAAGTAATTTAACTAATTAAATTACTAATTTGATCAGTTGTAATAAGACCCATAACTCTCATATCTTCATCAACTACTGGAAGACATGAAATATCAAATTTACGCATTTGACGTGCGATTTCTTCTATTTGATCATCAGCATTACAATATTTGACACTTTTTGTCATGATATCTTTTAGATGATTAGAGTTTGTAGCTATAGATTTAGATAAATCCCAACTTGTAACAATTCCAATAAGTTTACAATCATCATTAACAACTGGAATATGAGTTACATGTTTATCCAACATCAATTTAGCTGCTTCAACAACATCAGCATCTTCTTTGATTGTTGCAATTTCTTCCATCATTAAATCTTCAACAACATTTTCTGATAGGAAATTAGCAAAAATATAATTTAATTGACCACTTTCAAGTAAAAATGCATCATGACCGTAATTTGATTTAATTTCAGAGAATGATACATCCACATTATTTGCATTAAGAGCAGTTACAATTTCCATACTTTGCTCTGTTGGATATAACCAGTCTGTGTCAACTGAAATAACTTTTACTTTTGTCTCAACATTTTTAAATCCATCAATTAAAGAATCGTTTAAAGTACTGTCAAATAAATCAACCGCTTTTGTAATAAATAAGTAACTATTAGCATCAAAACGTTTGACAAAGGTTTCACCTTGATGTTTTAGATAACTTTCAACTTGGAAATCAACAGTAAAATCATAGCTAATTTCATCTTTATCCTGAAGACCACGTCCAAACTTAATATCCATCGATTCATCACTCAAGTAAGTAATGTGAGCAATCATACGTGCTATAGATAAACCATTGCTGGGAATTTCACAAGATTCATAGTAATTTCCACTGTTCCAATTAGGGTCAGAAAATATAGCTTGACGACCTACAGCATTGAAAGCTATTTGTTGAGGTGAAGACATTCCTGCAGTTGCTATTGGTATTGCTTTTTTCATCATTTTAGGATATGTTACCATCCATTCAAGAACTTGCATTCCCCCCATTGATCCACCAATAACAGCAGCCAATTGACTAATTCCAAAAGAATCTATTAGCTCTTTTTGAACTTTAACCATATCATTGATTGTAATTACTGGAAAGTCAAGTCCATATTCCTTACCAGTTTTAGGATTAATTGAACTTGGACCAGTGGTTCCCTTACATCCACCTAGCACATTAGAACATATTATGAAGTATTTTTCACTGTCCAATGCTTTACCAGGGCCAATTACAATTTCCCACCAACCAGGTTTTTTATCGCCTTCATGCCATCCTGCAGCATGAGCATCACCAGTTAATGCATGGCAAATTAAAATAGCATTGGATTTTTCTTTATTAAGTTCACCATAAGTTTCATAGGCAACAGTAACATTATCAAGAGTTTCCCCACTATCTAATATAATTGGATTGGATATATCCAGATATTTAGTTTCAACAATTCCAACAGATTCTTTATTCATTTAAAACACTTTAATATTTAATTTTTCAATAGCTACTTTTGCAGCCGCTTGCTCTGCTTCTTTTTTATTCTTACCTTTTCCAACACCCATCTCTTCACCATCAATCATGATTGCAGTGATGAATGTTTTATCATGAGGCACACCATATTCTTTTAAAATTTCATATGAAACCCTTAAGTTTTTAGCATCCCCATATTCCTTCATAGCAGACTTATAATCTGCAAAGAATATCACATTTGCATCGATAAATTTGAATATTGAATTTGCAACAAAATTTTTTGCAAATTCCCAACCTTGGTCTAAAAACATTGCCCCCAAAAATGATTCGAAAATATCTGCAGTTATTGATAATATTTCATTTTTAGTTAGATTTGACTCTTGAGCAGCTACTTTTAGATATTTATCAAGCCCTAATTCTTTAGAATAATAAATTAAAGCAAACTGACAAACATAATTTGCCCTTAGTTTTGTTAATTTACCTTCTTCATATTGAGGATATTTTTCATACAAATACTCAGACACAATTACACTTAAAACAGAGTCTCCCAAAAACTCCAGACGTTCATAATTATAATCTAAACCATGTTTAGTGGAATATGAACCATGTGTAAATGCAGTATCATATAAAACTTTATTATTCGTTTTAATACCAAATTTTTCAAATAAATTCATAGATAAAGCCCAAATAAGTTAATAACATGAATAATTATGATTTTTTACTTATATATAAGTAACCATTAATATTTCTTTTCAAATGCTCTCCCTCACTTTGTTTATATGTTTATAAAAACCAAATTAAAAATAAAAACAAAAGATTTGGTAAATATGATTATTAATTGGCAAGAAGAAATTACAAGAATTGACCCAGATATGAAATTTAGATCAGAAGGTGGATGGTTAAAAACCGTTGAAAAACTAGATAAAAGTGTTAAAAATGGATATTCACTAGTAGGTGACTTCGTTAAAGCTGGTGACTTTGAAGAAGAATATGATGAAGGAATATACCTTGACTGCAATAAAGAGAAAAATGGAAGAAAAACACAGCAAGATTACAGATTATTCCGTTTTAGAGATGGTAAGGTAAGATTACTTGATATGGTAATTGATGGTGGAAATGGTTGGGCAGTTGACCTATGGGATGCTGTTGAAGATGAACTTTAAAAAAATAAAATTATTCAGAATCTTCATTTTTCAATTTAAACTTTGAAAAACCTGTTTCCTGAACATTAACCCTCTCATCCAAACAAGTAGGTTCTTGTAGAAGAATAATTTTATGGTCCAAATTTTGAGGGAAATTCTTTCCCTTGCCATCAATTATTCCTCTAAAACTTACACGAGAATCCCCAGTTTCACCAATGTTCATATCTAATTTTTCAGAAGAAATTATATCATCAAAAAAGTTTTCAATATCTATAATTTCAAATACTGGACCTACATAACTTATAGCCATTAGTCCATTTTTATTTTCTCTGATTTTAACCCTTCTTTGATCTAATTTTATAGATTCATTTGTTCTTTTACGAGTTAATGTAATATAATTGGAAAATTGGGAATCAAACATAACATCACCTTATAAATGACAAAATTCACAGCAAGCACAAGTTGGTGCGAAATAAGAATCATCAGGTTCTACAATAGCTTTTTGTGCAAATAAAGTTACATTAAATTTAGGTTCATATTCTTCACTAACCTCTTTAGTGATTGGAGATAATCCCCTATAATAAACTGGCCTATATCCTGTTTGTGAAATATCAAAATAGAATTTTTCACCGGTTGCAAATTTATTAAAGTATTCTTCTAATTTTAAAGTTTGTTTTGGAGTGAGTGAAAAAGTAAAACCCATTGTGTCATCACTTCTTTGCCTAATTCCTGCATTAGAAATATCAACAGCTAAAATATCCTCTTTACCTCTTACAAAAACGACACAGTTTTCTAAATCCACTTCATTTTCCTGAGCAATATCTTTTAATTCTACCATGAAAAAGCCCTCCTAAAATTTAATCATATATGACTACTTAATATCAATTGTTATATAAAGTTAACTAAAAAAAGGAACAATAGTATTCCTTTTTAATATTCCGCTTGTTTTTTAATAAAAGTACCATTTGCCAAATCTTCAAATGCCTGATTTAACTCATCATTAGTATTCATAACAATTGGTCCTGCCCATGCTACTGGTTCATCCAATCTTTTAGAACTATATAATAATATTTCAGCACTTTTATCTTTTGTTTCCAATACAATATGATCTCCATCACTTAATTTTGCAGCAGTTTTTTCAAGGATAACAGTACCATCTACTGCAACATCACCAATTAATGTAAACAAAAATGCAGACCATCCTTCTTTAACAGGAATTTCAACTTTTGCATTTGGTTCCAAATGAATATCATAAAAGTCAACAGGCAAATATTTACCTTGCCAGCCTTCTTCCCCATCATATTCACCAGTCATTAACCTTAATACTCCACCATCCAATTGGAATTCTTTAATTTCATCAGTACTGATACTATGATATGCTGGGGGTGCAGTCATCTTATCCTTTGCTGGAAGATTTAACCATAACTGAGTTCCGAGCATTCTTTCTCCACCAGGGAATTCAGCATGTTCTGCACCAGAACCTGCAGTCAACCATTGTGCTTCCCCATCTGTAACAAGTGCTTCAGTTCCTAAATGGTCTTGATGAAGCATTTGTCCTTTACTTACGAAAGTTATGGTTTCAATACCTCTGTGAGGATGCATTGGAAAACCAGCAGTATAATCATCAGGATTTGAGCTGTCAAATGCATCCATCATTAAAAATGGATCATAAACATCAGTTGTGGTGTTACCTAAAACACGCACTAAATGTACACCAGCTCCATCAATTGCTTTTTGTCCTTTGGTTTGATATGTTACTTTTCTAATCATCATATCACCATTTTGTTTTATAACATACGAATGTTATTTCATATCTAATTTTTATCATATATAAATATTTGTAAAAAAAGATATGCCAAATAATAAGTATAAACGATTTATAAAATAATGTCATGGAATTAAATAAAAAATTAATAGTATCCTTTCCAATCTTATCTGGAATAATGTGGGGTTCTAGTGGAGTTTTTGTAAGAACATTAAACGAATTTGGATTTAATTCCATTTCCATTTTCACATTAAAATTAATTCCCTCCACAATAATATTATTAATTTTACTATTTTTATTTGATAGGAAATCCTTAAAAATAGATTTGAAAGATCTTTGGATATTTATTGGTGCCGGAATAAGTGGTCTGTTATTGTCAACCATTTGTTTTAATGAAGCAACACTTAATGCATCTCTTTCATTAGCATCAATATTACTTGGATTGTCACCAATTTTTGCATTGATTATTTCAGCATCATTTTTTAATGAAAAAATAACTTCCAAAAAAGTAAGCTGCTTAATTCTTGCATTGATTGGATGCTTACTTGTCAGTGGAATACTTGAAGCAACATCAAGCTTCAGATGGACAAGTTGGGGAATATTATCCGGAATTTTATCCGCATTATTTTGGGGAATATACGGATTATTTTCAAAAATTGCATTTGAGAAAAACTATTCAGCATTAACCATAACATTTTACAGTTTTTTAATATGTTCAATAGGCCTGGCACCGTTTACCGAATGGGGATTAACTGGAACATTCATTACAAATAGTATAATTCCAAATACAATTTTCATATTGATTTATGCAGTTCTAACTGCAATATTACCATATTTCCTATTCAATTTTGGTTTAAAACATATGGATAACGGAAAAGCAACAATACTGTATGGTGGTGCCGAACCTATATCTGCCACAATATTTGGTGCATTATTATTTTCAGAATATCCAAGCATTTTAAATCTAATTGGAATAATTCTTACAATTATAGCATTATCAATACTTGTTAGTTCAAATGAACCATAATTAAAAATATTATTAAATTTTAAATCAATACATAGTAGTACCAATCTGTACAAAAAATAGTTATATACTCTTTATATCATATATTATTCTAGAAATATTTAATATCAGCAATTTTTGACTAATATAAATTACATAAGATTAGTCAGATAATAAATTTATAAATAATATTAAATATATAACAATAGTTATAATAATATAATTGAGGTAAAAAATGACTAATAAAGAAGAAATTATTCTCTATGAAAGACCAGAACATTACATTCCTCGTGTAGCTGCAATACATGATTTATGCGGATATGGAAAATGTTCCCTCGGTGTAGCTATTCCTGTACTTTCAGCAGCAGGATGTGACGTATGTCCAGTTCCTACAGGATTATTTTCAAACCATACCGGATATCCAGATTGGTACATGCATGATACCACAGAGATACTTAATGATTATTTAGATACCTGGAAAAAGATTGACATCGACGTAGATGCAATATACTCCGGATTTTTAGGATCTGATGAACAGGTTGAAGTAATTAAAAGTGTTTATGAAACCTACCCAAATGCTTTAAAAGTTGTAGATCCTGTAATGGCTGACCATGGACAAGTATATCCTACTTATAATGATGATTTATGCCAAGCTATGGCAAGTCTTGCATGTGAAACAGATATTCTTACTCCAAACCTTACCGAAGCTGCAATTATCCTAGGTGAACCTATCGGTGAAGAATGGGGCGGAACCAATATCGATGATGATGAAGCACATCGTATTTTAAATGCATTATTAGACCTTGGAGCTAAATATGTTGTATTAAAAGGTATCCAACGTGATGATGGCATCATCCGTAACTTTGTTGGTGGTAAAGACATGGATATTGTTGAAGCATCCAACGAATTCTTGCCTTACATGTTACATGGTACAGGAGACTTATATGCAAGTGCACTTTTAGCAGCAGTTATGGTAGGTAAAAACCTTGAAGATGCAGTTAAATTTGCAGGAAACATTACTCATGATGCAATGATTGTTTCATCAAAACAACCAAACTTCCAAGATCGTGGTGTGAACTTCGAATCACTTCTTGGTCAAGTAACAGACTTGTTTATCTAATTTTTTAAAAGATGGTTCTTACTACCATCAACTTACTTTTTTTAATTAACTACTTTTATTAACACAACATAATTATTATACATATTTAAAATAAAACAGATGATTTTATGGGAAAAATGAAAGGAGTGCTGCTTGAAGCAGCTGCAATCAACAAAGGAGACATGTCCTGGGAAGAACTTTCAGAACTTGTAGATTTGACAATTTATGAAAATACAACCGAAGAAAATAAATATGACCATATTGGAGATGCAGAAGTCATATTTGATAATAAAGTTCTAATAGATGAAGAAGTTTTCAGCAAATGTCCAAACATAAAATATGTCGGAGTATGCGCTACAGGATATAATGTTATTGACACTGATGCTGCAAGCAAAAGAGATATTACAGTTACAAATGTGCCTGCATACAGTACAGATAGTGTAGTCCAGTTAACATGGGCACTTATTTTAGAACAGACATGCAATCTATCACTTCATAACGAAAGTGTGAAGAATGGAGACTGGATAAACTCTGAAATATTCTGCTACTGGCTTAAACCTATTACAGAACTTGCAGATAAAACATTGGGAATTATAGGTTATGGAAACATTGGCAAAAAAGTTGCGGCAATAGCTAAAGGATTTGGAATGAATGTTCTTGTAAATACAGAACATCCTGAAAAATATGCTAATGAAAACATCAATTTTGTAGATAAAGACAGTATTTTTAGAAATTCAGACATTATTTCACTTCACTGTCCATTAACTGAAGATACCAAAGAAATCATTAGAAAAGAAAACATAGACAAAATGAAAGATGGCGTTAGACTCGTTAATGTTTCAAGAGGTGGGCTTGTAAATGAAAATGATCTAGTTAATGCATTGAATAATGGGAAGGTACTGTCAGCAGGTGTGGATGTTGTCGTAACTGAACCAATGAAAGCAGACAACCCTTTACTAACCGCTGAAAATATAGTAATAACACCACATATTGGGTGGGCAAGTATTGATGCAAGAAAAAGACTTGTAGATGAAATAGTAAAAAATTATAAAGCATTTCTCAATAATGAAAAAAGAAATGTAGTTAATTAAAAAAAAATGGGAAACTAAAAGTTTTCCCATTATTCCATTAAATGTTTAAGCTTATTTCTAGATACATAAGTAGCTATGAACAATACCAAATACATCACTATAAATACCAAAGCAAACATTTTAAAATCATTGATTGGTATTAAACCAAATAATTTATTTGCAATGCTTTCCGTATTCGGATAGAAACCAGCCATATAACCAGACACCACATATGCCCCTGCAAGAGAACAATAAAATAACCCAATTAAACGAGAGAGATACTTGGTTGGGGACAATTTTGAAACAATACTCAAACCAATAGGCAATACCAATACCTCAGAAGTTGATCTGATTAATTCCATTACGATAATAAAAATTATGGAAATGTTTGTTATGTTATTGTCGGCCATCATACAAGGTATAAAAAATACTGAATAGGTTACAAGCAATACAATAACACCAAGGATGATTCTAAATATTAAAGACTCATTTTCATCTGCATCCTTTGAATTGAAGTATGCCAAGATAATCGGTGAGAATATAATTACTCCAAACGGTTCTATGAACTTGATTATTTCAGGAGTAATTCTGAATGGTACAAATGGTATTGTATCCACAACATAATCCTTTACGAAAAACATCAAAGATGAATCAACTACTTCAAATCCTATAAAGAACACTAAAGAGATTGAAAGTATAATTAAAATAGCTTTCACATGATTTCTTTCCTGATTTGTTAACTTTTCATTTACATTATCTATGACAGAGTCAAGTTTAAATGAATGTTTAAGACCAACTATTTCACCTTGTGAGTTTACCAGATATTTATTTCTAAATAGATTGTAAACAAGTATTCCAATAAATAAGCTAACTGCAAGGATTAAAAATCCATATTTATACAAACTTAAATTTCCTTCACCAATTGTTACTCCAAGAAGCAATGCAGAAGTAACCGCACCAATATTCAATGCCATAATCAACAATGTAAATGTTGATTCTACTTTTTTCTCATTATCTTCATATACCTGTTTCACAGTAGCGGAAATATTAACTCTCAACAATCCTTCTCCCAAGATTATAGATATTAAACTTACAAGCAACAGAATTTCAGGAGTATTAAACAGAAAATAAGAATGCACCTGATTAAGTGGATGGGCTAATGACGCACAGTAACTCAAGATAAGAAAACCCAAAGTCATAAGACTTATTCCAACATTAATAAGAGATCTGCTTTTTATGTGCTTATCCGACAGATATCCTCCAAATAATGTTGCAATATATACTAATCCAAAATAGGTACCATATACCAAAAATGCAAATGAAAGACTTAAATTCAGGAATTGTGTCATGAACAATGTCAATATGGCTCCAAGCCCATAGAAACTGAATCCTTCGCATATTTGTATTATAAACAATACCTATAAACTTTTATCATATTTTATCATTGAAAAATTCTCCAATACACTTATACTTGTAATATAAATATATCCATAACAATATAAAAATATTTTTTCAAAATAAATTTAATTATTAAAATTATTGTCATTATTTGTTCAATGATTAATAATAAATGTTAAAAAATGTACAATGTAAAATTTGTATTAATATATTAAATAAAAATGCTAAAAATAGTTGGGTTTATGAGATAATATGCGTTTATTATCCCAAATAATTTAAAAGAGTACTACAAAAGTAGTACCTGGATAAAAACCTATACTAATCTTTGTCTAGTAGTAGGTTTTTTGTTTTGCCAGCTGTATCTTCTGAGTTTTTTGGATTTACCAAATCCGCAAGAAGCACAAACTTTTTTACGTATGTGATAAGTGTTTCTACCACATCTTCTGCATCTGATATGGGTCTTTTTATTCTTTTTACCCATTGATGGAGTTCCCTTTGACATTGATACACCTCCTCCTATTTATCGTAAAACTATAATCTAGAAAGTATTGAATAATATTTATGGTGAAATATAAACAATATTGTCTCCCCTAATGAGCACAACACCGAGTCTTCTAGTAACTTCTCCGTCTTGTAACTCTTCTGCATCATTAAGAACTAAATTCATGTGTAAATCAAAGCTCTTAAGTATACCTCTAAATTCACGATCTCCTTTGAGTTTTATTAAAACAGGAGCATCCACAGATTTTCCTAATGCGTCAAGTGGTCTTTGAACATTTTGTCCGCTCATTATATCACCTTATATTATTACAAATTTTAGTTTTTTAATATGAAATTGAGTATTCACTCATTATTAGACATAATATAATCAAGTTAAGATAAGACAAAACCTAATTAAAACTAATACTATTAAATATAGTTAATCTAGTATATAAATGTTACTTTATTTCAAGTAAAAAGATTAAAAAATAATAGTTATACTAATTTATTACTAAACTACTATTTAAATTATTTTTCAAATGCTCTTAGACATTGCTTAAAAATAATATAATATATAAATAACTTTAACCAACCACCAAGGCCACACCATGAAGTTTAATCGTGAAAAGTATATTGACCTAATAAATTACATATTAACAAAATGCTACTCAAAACCAAATTTAGGAAAAACCGTTCTATGTAGCATCATGTATTTCATTGATTTTGGTTATTATGAACTCTACGGAAAATTCATCACACAAGAAACCTATATCAAGTCAAAAAAAGGCATAGAACCAAAACATTTTAAAGAGATTACTGAAGAATTAATAGCTACCAAGAAACTATTTTTGAGAAAAGAACCTTATTATCACAGAATAATACACAGATATTATCCTACAATAATTCCCCAATTCACATTCAGCGACAGCGAACTTGAGTTAATAGATTTTTCCATTAAAAAACTAAGTGATAATAATGCAAGCACCATAATTAAATATGCTATTAAAGATCCACCCCTACACATGGCAGATTTAGGTGAAGACATAGACTACAAATATGTCTTTTGTAGAAATAATAAGTATTCTACAATAAAAATCAAAAATAACAAATAGATTTATTTAATTTAAATAATATATATTATTTAATAAAATATTAATTGGGATTAATATGGTTATAAAAGTTAAAAAAAGAAATTTCTTGAAAAAAAAGAAAATTAAAGAAATAAAAGCAGAATTAGGCGAATACGGAAATTTACTTCAAGGAAAGAAGAATGTAGAGATACTTGAAGCAGAACCTAATTCATTTATCTTAGTAGATGGTGAACCATATATCATAATAATTGATGAAAAACCATTTCCAACACTTAAAGCAGCACTTGCTAATGAAATTGATGCTAAAACCGTAACTGTAGATATGGGTGCAATTAGATTTGTAACAAATGGTGCAGACATCATGAGTCCTGGAATCGTTGATGCATCAGAAGGCGTTGAAGCAGGAGACGTAGTTTTAATTATTGATGAAACTCATGGAAAACCATTGGCTATTGGAGTAAGTTTACTCTCAGGTGAAGAAATGGTTGAAAATGACACTGGAAAAGCAGTTGAAACAAAACATTATGTTGGAGACGACATCTGGAACTTTGAATTATAACGTGATAATATGGCTGAATTAAGATACGGAGCAGGGAAAGTAAGAAACCCTGAAGTTCACAAAATTGGAATCATAGCACTCGGATCACACTTAGAAAACCATGGTCCAGCACTTCCAATTGACACTGATGCAAAAATTGGAGCATATATTGCATTCCAATCTGCTCTTCAAACTGGAGCTAAATTTTTAGGAATAATATTCCCAGCGTATGAATTAGATACAATCGACCATGGAGTCCATGTTTCCCTTGAAACATTGAAAAAAAATGTAATAGAAACACTCAACAATGCTAAAAAATTCTTGGACATTGAAAAAGTAGTTATTGTAAATTCCCATGGTGGAAACATTCCATTAATGGCGGAATTATGGGAAATCGAAGATGAAACAGAAATGGCTGTCGTGTTCAATAACAAAGTAATCTCATCTGAAGGCCCACATGGTGGAAGCGGTGAGTTATCAATGGCTAAAGTCTTAGGTATTGTCAACGAAGATGAACTTAAAAATCAGGCAAATGTTGATGAATATGAAGAAGTTGGTCTACATGGTTTTAAACAAGCACGTCAAGATGACCCGAACATTGAAGAAGGTGCACGTGACGTTGAAGAAAATGGTGTTTATATTGATGAAGAATACGGAGAAAGACTCTTCACTTTAGCTATTAACTCCGTACTCTTTGATGTTGAAAAGTTATTGGATTACTGATTACTCAGAATCAGAACCCGGTGTAGAAGATTGACCTTCATTTCCAGAACTTGAACCAGAACTTCCAGAATCTGAGCTTTGACCAGAACTAGATTCAGAACTAGAACTTCCAGAACCAGAATCATGAGTGGAAGAACCTGAATCAGTTGTAGTTTCTACTTGTGAATCATCATAATAAGAAGAGCTACTTGAACTGGATGAACTGTAATCCTTATAATCTTGATAACCATAACTTTGTCCACTATTTCCTGAATCATCATTAATAGCTGAAAGGTTATCCAATACACTTCCAGATTCATCATCATTTGGTATAATTGATATTTGTCCTGTCATAGATGCACAAACACAAGCAAGACAGAAAGCTACAATAGCCACTACAAAAATCACTAAAAATGTTGCAGTTTTATTACCGGCCATAATATCACCCCATAAAATTAATTAACAATAATATGTTTACAATAATATAAATAAATATTGATACAATGAAAACTATTAAAAAAGCAATACAAATTGAAATTAATGTCAAAAAATCCCAATTCATTTGTTCATTAGTTCCAACCAAAACAAAAGCAGAATCAAAAGCTGTAATTCAAAAATTCAATGAACAATACAGCGATGCAACCCATAATTGTACTGCATATATCGTTAGTGATGGGGAAGGATTTGATGATGACGGCGAACCTGGTGGAACCGCAGGAAAACCCATGATTAATGTTTTAAGGAAAAATGAAATTCATAATGTTACTGCTGTTGTTACAAGATACTTCGGAGGTATCAAACTTGGTGCCGGAGGTCTTGTAAGAGCATATTCCAAATCAGTTATGGAAGCTATTGGTGAAGCAGAAATACTTGAAATTAAAGAATATGACATTTACAATCTTATTTTTGAATATTCCGACATAAAAACAGCAGACAGTGAAGTCAGAAACAATAATTTAGAAGTCATAAACAAAGACTACACTGATAAAGTTAGCTATGATATTGTATCAAAAGACAACAGAGATATTCTAAAAATATTTGAGAAATACTCTGGAAAAATAAACGTTAGTTTTAAAAATAAACAATTTTTAGAAAAATAAATAAAAAAAGAGAAGAACTTATTGTTCTTCAAAGTTTGCTGCAGGTACACCACAAACAGGACATACGTAATCTTCTGGTAATTCGTCTTCTTCTAAAACGAATCCACATACTTTACAAACATAAGCCATATGTAACACCTATTCTACTTTTTCGAACATGTCAGCAGTTGCGCCGCACATAGGACATTTGTATCCTTCTGGGAGTTCTTCGAATTCTTCAGTTACATATCCACAAAGTTTACATTTAAATTTTGCCATATTAATAATCTCCTTAAATTTAATTAATAGTATCTTTTTCATTAGTAATATATAAAACTAATTATAATTCCTTAAACATACCTTTTGACATCCTACATTTTGGACATTTAAATGAATCTGGCAAGTCTTCAAATTTAGTTCCAGCAGGAATATCCAATCCTTCTTCTATATTATCTTCATCAAAAATATAACCGCAAATTTTGCACACATATTGAGCCATAAAAATACTCTCCTTTATCTAAAATCTATTTGGAACTTTCAAGTGATCTGGAAGAGGTTTGATACGTGCAGGTGTTCCAATTGCCAAATAGAATGGTGGAACAGAATGAATCACAATAGCTCCAGCAGCAACAATAGAACCTTCACCCACTTCAACATTGGATAAAAATGTTGTATTACCACCAATAGAAGCCCCACGCCTTACTTTAGGTCCTTGAAGTTCATAGTTAATTCTTACAGGATATTTATCGTTAGTAAAACAAGCACATGGTCCGATAAATACATTGTCTTCAATTACAGAATTAGTTGGAATATATACATTAGATTGAATACTAACATCATTTCCAATAATTACATCCCCTTCAATTACAGTATTGGTTCCGATTAAAACATCATCTCCAATATTGGTGTTTTCACGAATGACCACATTATGTCCGGTTCTGAAATTATCCCCAATAACTACATCATTGTAAATAATTGAATTTGACCTAATTGTGTAATTCCTACCAATGACTGGAGGTTTTGAATTTGGAGCATATTCAACACCAAATTGAATATTTTGATCTTTTGGGAAATCTAATTCTGGTTTTGAATAATCATGTTTGATAGATTCTCTTTCAATTACAGGTCTTTCATAGATAACTTCATCTCTTTGAGGTTTTGAGTAATAATTATCTTCCGGATAAACAGGTTGTCTGATAGGTTGTTGTCTAGGAGGCTGACTATAAAATCTGTCCTCATTTTGAACATGATAAGGTTGCCTATTCTCCTGTACATAATAAGGATTCTCCCTAACTTGCATATAAGGTTTTTCTCTATTCTTTGATTGTTTATCATCAAGAGTTTGTGAAAATCTAACCATATTATCAAACCTTCATTTAATTAAAATTAATCTATTAATGAGTTAAGATATGTTTTTAATTAGTATATATAGTAGATGGTCAGTATACAACAAATCAATAAATTCATTAAATAATTAAATAAAATGATACCTTTATTATCACAATAATAACATATAATATCTTACAGAAAGAAAATTTCATGGTTCAGTATTGTAGGAAATGTGGAAAAGAATTAGATGATGATGCTGAATTCTGTGATGGATGTGGTTTTAATCTTAATAATCATCCCACAGAAAGTAAGCAAGAAGAATCAAAAAAAGAAATTAAAACAATACAATCTAAAAATGATAAAAAAGAACTTGTAACAAAATTACCTTTAATTTTAGCAATAATTGGTATTATTGTATCCATTGCTGAAGGATTAGGAACACCAATGCTTATGGGTATGGACAATATCCTGACTGCAATTGAATTGGCATAATTGGTGGTTTACTTGGAATAATATTGATGGAAAAATTCAACGAACCATTAATTGCTGCCGTTGAGTTTATTGCAACTGGAGCATTAATATTTACATTCATTGGCCGTTTTGGTGAAATATCTGCTGTTTTATTTATTATTGCAGCAATTTTATCATTATACTTTAAAGGACATTACAGTAATAACAAAAAACTATGGGCAATCCCAATTTTGACCATTGTTTTATTAATTGTATTATTGGTTGCAGGAGGAGCATTATACCAAATAAATGCTGAAAATTCCGTAACAATAGGAAATTTAAGTCAAAACATAACTAATGATGGATATGGATACTATGATGGTTATATAACTGGAGATATTAAAGTAGATTCAAGTTTTGATTATTTATGTGTATATGTAGATTATTTTGACAATGAAGGAAAAGTTATTGATTCCACAATTGGATGGAATCACGCAAATCCAGAAAATGGAATGACCTACAAAATTTCTAGTATGTACTTTAAACAAACCCCACCTGCAAAAGCAGAAATAAAAGTTGTTGATTCATATGATGATGATACCCCATTATACACAGAAAATATAACTATTACAACTTCAAGTGGAGTTTAAATACTTCACTTTACTTTTTTTAAATTACTTCAAAATTAATAAGCCTAATTTTATTAGAAATTAAATTTGGATCATCATCAATTTCTTCAGATAATCTAGTTGTAATATACTTTTTATTGTCATCAGCAAAGACAGTAGCTATTTTAATATCATCAGTATTAAGCAAAACACCTGCAAGGAAATTAGCACCACTTGAAATACCAATGCCTAAACCAAATTCTTTAGCTATCCTTTTAGACATATTAATTGCATCCAAATCATCAATCAATATAATATAATCTATTAAATTTTCTTCAACAATTTCTGGAATAAAATCATCACCAATTCCCTCAATCATGTGATCTCCTTCTTCCATTCCAAGTTTAAGAATTGATAATGTACTTGGTTCAAGGGCATATAGTTTAAAATTAGGATTATTCTCTTTTAATCTTTTACCAATACCCATGAGTGTTCCGCCAGTTCCAATACCTGAAACAAAAGCATCCACATCAGGAACAGCATCAAGTATTTCCTGACCTGTTTTATACTGAGCTTCAACATTCAATTTATTTTCAAACTGAAGTGGTTTATATGCATTATGTTCAATAGCAAACTCATCTGCAAGCTCAAGAGCCCTTTTAAATCCGCCTTCCTCTTTTGATACCAAATGGACCTGAGCACCATACATCTCAATAAGTTTTCTTCTCTCGAGAGATACCCAATCCGGCATGAAAATATGAACTTCATGACCACATAGAGCACCAATAGCACTAAATGAAATACCAGTATTTCCACTTGTAACCTCTACAATAGCTTGCCCATCTTTTAAGTTACCATTTTTCTTTTCTGTTTCAATAATATGTAACGCAATTCTATCCTTTATACTTCCAGAATAATTGTAAAATTCAAGTTTAGAGTATATGCTTCCCTTTTTTCCTTCATATTCATAATTAATCTTTATCATTGGCGTATTTCCAACTAATCTCCCAATAGTCATAATAATTCATCCAATCTAAAATAATATAATATTATTAGTTATGTATATTAAATTTAAAATAGTTTTTTGAATAATTTCTTGAAAAATACAATATAAAAAAAATAAAAAAATATTACATTAAGTTAAATTTTTAAACATGAATAATTTAATTAATAATATTGAATATTAAATTAAGGATGAACTTCATGTTAGATATTGTTACCATTTTAACTCAAATCGACGATATAATGTATTATCCAATATTAATTATTGTCATGGCAATGGCTGGATTGTATTTTACTTTCAAAACAAAAGGCGTACAGATTAGATTATTTGGTGAATCTGTAAGACTTTTAAAGGAACCTCCTACAGATGGAAGTACAGTATCTTCCTTGCAAGCAATGTTAGTGTCTACTGCTTCAAGAGTTGGAACAGGTAACATCATAGGTGTTTCAACAGCAATATGTCTTGGAGGACCAGGAGCTTGTTTTTGGATGTGGATAATGTGTATTATAGGTGCATCATCTGCATTTATTGAAAGTACATTAGCTCAAATATATAAAAGAAAACACAATGAAGGCTATTCCTATGGTGGTCCTGCTTACTATATTGAACAGGGATTGAATAAACCAAAATTAGCTATATTATTCTGCATATTTTTAATTGCAACATATGCAGTAGGATTTAACTTATTATGTTCATATAACCTCCAATCAACATTTATTAATTATTCATTTTACAATTCAACAACACCATTCATTATAGGTGCAATAATATCTGTTTTAACTGCATATTGCTTATTTGGAGGAGGTAAAAGAATTCTCAAAATTACCTCCATTATTGTTCCATTAATGGGAGTAACCTATGTTTTGATTTCGCTAATTGTAATTTTATTCAATTATCAAAATGTTCCATCAATGTTTATATTAATTTTTAAAAATGCATTTGATTTCCAATCAATTCTAGGAGGAGTTGCAGGGTCATGTTTAATATATGGAATTAAAAGAGGGTTGTTCTCAAATGAAGCAGGTGTAGGTTCTGCACCAAATGCTTCTGCTTCTGCAAGCGTGTCACATCCTGTAAAACAGGGATTAGTACAAACATTATCCGTTTATATAGATACACTGATTTTATGTACAACAACTGCATTAATGTGTTTATCTACAGGAGTAATAAGAGATTCAAGTGTTTCAGGTGCACCATATGTACAAAATGCAATTCAAACTGTATTTGGTACAGCTGGACCTGTGTTCATTACAGTTGCAATGGTCTTATTTGCATTTACAACATTAATTGGAAATCTTTATTATGTTGATAATGCCTTAATCTTTTTAAATAGGAAAAAAACACCTTCAAAGAGGTTTATGAATATATTTTACATTGGCTGTGCAGTAATTATTTTTATAGGTGCAATTATACCAATGGATGCTGCTTGGGCCATGGCAGATATTACAATGGGTGGTATGACATTAATAAACTTACCTACATGTATGATATTAAGTAAAAAAGCAATTGGTTGTCTAAAAGATTATGAATCACAAAAAAAAGCTGGAAACAATCCTATTTTTAAATCATCAACTATAGGATTTAGAAAAGAAGAATTAGATTTCTGGAAATAGATTATTTTTTCTTATGATTTTTTGAAAATGCTAAAAAAAGAAAAAATTAAGGATTAAATCCCGTTAAAAAAGGAATTAATCCAACCAAATAAACTATCTAATGAAAAACCACCAGTGGAATTATCACCTAAGAACTCATTTACTTGGGTTTTGTAATAGTTTACATCACCTTGAACATTTTGCACTTGTTCAATGGAATCTGCTAAGTTTTCAATATCATTGTTTGTAATGTTGATATTATTGTTTTCAACATGATTGTTGATTATGTTTACAATTTCACTATGATCTGTGACATTGGCATTTGATACTTCATCCTTAACTTGAGTTACTAAGTTAGATAAGTCTTCAGCATCCACACCAGAATTGTCAACAATTTCAGCTTCTGTATAAATTTCATCATTTGCAGCTTCTTTTACAGAATCTGGAATTTCAACATCAGTTACTTCCTCATAGGAATTCATAATTCCTGCAAGAGCAGATTCACCAGTTGCCTGAACAGGACTTGTCACATATACGTGTCCACTTGTGATTCCTGCAGATTTTAAAGCTGAAATGTACATATCACCAGTAATTGTAGTGATTTTTGATTTGTCAACACTTACCTTTAAATCACTATTGTCATTTAAATCAACGAGTGCTGATGACAATATTTGATTTGAGTTATAATATTTACCAGTAATGCCGCTAGATACTTGATTTACTTGATCAGCAGAAATGGTTTTTATACCTACATTATTAATATCTACATTTGCTTGGTTAACAAAAAAGTTGTCAACAAAAGATTTGTAATTTGAATTTGAATAGGTAGTTTCACCATAAGTTATTACTACATTAGAATCTGTCGCAAAACCTGTTGGGATTAACATACCAACGAGGATTAGCGCTAATACGAGTATTGTAATCTTACGCATTTTATCACCTCATAAATTCTTATTAAAGATTATCATAAGAAGTATTTAAAGTTATAGTTTTTCAAAAATCATATAATGAAAAAGAATGAAACATTAATCCAGAGGTAGTTATCATGGAAAGTAACATATCAAAAGAACTAGAAATGAAGTTCCACCAATCGTTTTGATTAAAAGCAACAACAAACCAGAAAATGCAAGAGAACCTAAATCAGGAAAAGGTGAATGTGTGATGAGTTTTGTTGCACAGACAATAGCTAAACGTGTGACTACTTGTTTTGGCCGTGAACACATAACCTGCGGCGGTGTTCCTGTAGGTTTTGGCTGGGGAAGTGGATTTAAAGATGAAAATGCAATGAATTTTCAAGCATCATTCTTATCCTGTGGTGTTGAATCAGCACAGGATAAAGAAGAATATTTAAAAAAATTAAATTATATGCCGAAACCAACTCGTGAAATGTTTGAAAAGGGAGAGAGAATATATTCTGATTTTGAAACTGCAAAAGAAAACATTAAATCAAGACCAGTTTATGATAGTGAAGATTATGTTATCTTTAAGGGGTTAGAAAATTTAGAAGATAATGAAACACCAAAATCAGTGATTTTTACTGTAAATCCAATTGAATTAACTGCACTAATCCAGATTAACACATCTTTTAGAGTTAAAGATACATATCTTCTAACTCCACAATCATCAGGATGCCAAGCTATTGGATGTTTTACATTTAAAGAAGATGAAAGTGATGATCCAAAACCTGTTTTAAGTCCAATTGACTTTGCAGGACGTAGCAACATGAAACATTTCATTCCAAATGATTATCTAATGGTTTCAATGCCCTGGAAATTGTTTTTAAAATTAGAGGCAGTAAGTAAAAAAAGTGTTCTTCAAACCGGAATGTGGAAAACGTTTAATGACTAATTCCACATTACAATTATAACTAAAACTATCCATTATCATCCAATATCCATATTATCCATCACCATTTGCAATTATTGGACTTATTCACTTTACAGCAGAAATCAATAATATATTTACAAAGTGAATGTACACCAAATAACAATAACAATAGCGGAAACATAATTACTACAATCATCAGAAATAATACTCTTCGGATGATACAAACTTTGAAAAACAGAATATGCACTAGTTTGATTAATCCTATGGTCCTAAAAATCAGTTTACTCAGAATACATTAATTTAAATAGTGAAATCAATCCAACTGTCACTGTAATTCCTTCAATAGCAGCTGATGAAAAATCCCATATCGCAAGGAAATAAACCACATAAATTGCACTATTTACAATAAAACTTATTTTAATTGGTTTGATTGTTTTCAAATAATAGTTACATAATGTAAGTTGCACCAATGCAATAATCGGTAATATCCCAACAATACCCATAGTATTTACTGCAAAACCAACAACTACAGAAACAATAACAAAAAATATCGCCCAATTAAAAGTGAATTTATCCTTATATACAAAGGCATTTCTTGATGCTGCAATTGCCATAGTCACTACACCAGTCCAGGATAAAAAGAATACTGAAGATATCATTAATATAAATGCATTCAAAAATTGGTGTTTATACGCTTCCTTTTCATCATTAACCCACATGCTGAGCAAAATAAAAATACCCGCAATTAAGGATATTGCGTTTCCTATGATGATGTTCATCGGTAAATTCATATTATCTGTTCTAATTTTAATAATTCAACTTTTCTGTCCAAACCACCAGCATAACCGGTCAATTTGCCATTTGCACCAAGTACACGGTGACATGGAATTAAAATAGAAATAGGATTATGACCAACAGCACCCCCAACCGCCTGGGCAGACATTGTTGGAGATATTTTTGAAGCAATTTCACCATATGTCAATGTTTCACCATATGGAATCTCCCTTAAAATTTTCCAAACTTTTTGCCTAAATTCACTACCTTGAGGATTTAGCTTAAAATCAATTGCTGGGTTTAATCCGCTGAAATAATCATCGAACCATTTAGTGAGTTTTTTAAAAATTGCCAAGTCATCTCTTTTTGTAGTCTCATCAATATTATTTTTAAAATACTTTTGACCGCAGAACCAGATTCCACAAATGGATTCACCATCACTTACAAAGAGCATTTCACCGAGAGGTGAAGAATAATTAGTGGAATAATACATTTTATCTACAAGTATGACTTGAAGAATGCTTCAAATTCTTCATCATTCATAGGCTCTGGAATTGATGTATTTTCATTAGACATAATACTTGAAGCAAGGTCTCTGTATTCTTGTGCTTCCTGACTTTCAGGATATTTTTCTATAACGGTTTTTGCATCTAATTCAGCATCTTGAATTAAATTACTTCTATGGATAGTACCAATAACATGTGTGCCTATCTTTTTAGCAAAGTCGTTGACAATTTGTTCTTCATTTTCGACATTCCTACAGTTACAGACAATACCACTAAGATTACCTTTAAGTTTTTTAACACCTTTTACAATATTATTTGCAGCATATAATGCCATATATTCACCAGAAGTTACAATTAAAACTTCATCTGCGTATTTTTCACGAAGAGGGACTGAAAAACCACCGCAAACAACATCCCCAAGCACATCATATACAACAACATCAAGGTCTTCATCAAAAATTCCCAAGTTTTCAAGGCGTTTCATAGCAACAATAACTCCACGTCCAGCACAACCTACACCAGGTTCCGGACCTCCACTTTCAACACACAAAATATCTTTGAAACCTTGAAAAACCAAGTCATCCCTTTCAGGTTTTCTATTATTCTTTAAAGTTTGAACAACTGTTGGAATTCTTGAACCATGTAATGTACGTGTTGTGTCTGCTTTTGGATCACAACCAATAACAAGACAATTTAAGTCATCATTACCCCATACAGCAGATAAATTAGCTACAGTAGTGCTTTTTCCAATTCCACCTTTTCCATAAATAGCTATTTTTTTAATCATCAACATTCCTCTCAACTAATTTATAAACAAAGTCATTTTCTCTAACTTTTGTCGGAATAGCAATTGCTACATTAGAACCTTTTTTAACATTCGCAACAGATTTTCCACCAATTTGCATAGAATCAATAGTATGGGTGATTGAACCAGTAGTTTGGCCTTGAATGATAATCTTATCTCCAACTTTCAAATCATCCCAAATTCTAAGTTCTGCTGCTTTAACTTTATTATAATAATTTACAACTTGACCAATGTCCTTTTTAATATATTTTGATTGATTATCTTCACTAGTCTCAAATGGTGTATTGAAATAGAAATTAGTGTCAAAACCACGATTAAAAACACTTCCAAGTTCTTCCATCCATTCATCTTTAACCGTATAATTCAATGGATCATCAACATAACTGTCAATAGCCTGCCTATATATTCCTGTAACCATCGCACCATAATCCGGAGCACGTGCTCTTCCTTCAAGCTTGAATGACGCAACACCACTTTTCATAAGTTCAGGAATGTATTCAATCATACACATGTCCTTTGGTGAAAAAAAGTTTGTCCTATAACTTCCATCATCACTAGGAGCAATAATAAATGACTCATCATCAACATCTGAGAAATTTACAACTTTATCATCACCATCTTCATAGGTTAATGTCCAGTTTTTACGGCATGGCTGCAAACAGTCTCCGCAGTTAGCACTCCTACCATAAAGACCATAACTTAAAAAACAGCGTCCAGAAATTGCCATGCAAATAGCACCATGGACAAATATTTCTGTTTCGATTGGAGATTTTTTAGTTAATCCAATAATTTCTCGAAGTGAAAGCTCACGAGAAAGAATTGCTCTTTTCGCACCTAATTTTTTAAGTGTTTTAAGCATATAAGAATTAGTAATATTCTGCTGGACACTAATATGAGCTTCAAGACCTGCAGATACAGTATTTTCAATTAATCCAATATCGGATAAAATAAGTCCATCTATTTCAGATGAAGAAATAGCTTCAAGATTATTATCTAACCTACAAGCCAATCTTTCATTTAAAATAGTGTTTGTACATAAATAAGTTTTAGCCCCATACTCTTTAGCTATTATAGATACTTCTTTAAGGTCATCCAATGAGAAATTTTTTGCATTGGCCCTCATATTATAATCATCAAGGCCAAAGTAAACTGCATCAGCACCATTTTCTAAAACAGCACGAAGTGAAATGAAATTTCCTGCTGGAGCTAATAATTCAACCATAATATCTAAGGTTTATAGTAAGTTTCAGCTTCAAGACCTTCTGGAATTTCAGTAGGATACTCTTCATTCAAACAACCTAAACATAAGTTTTCTTTAGGCATTCCAATAGCTTCAACCAATGCTTCAAGAGTAATATAACCTAATGTATCAATTTCAAGTTGGTCTTGGATTTCTTCAATAGTATTATTAGCTGCAATTAATTCTTTTTTAGTTGCCATAGCTACACCATAGAAACAAGGAGAAATAACTGGTGGGCAACCTACTAAAAAGTGAATTTCAGCCGGTTCTGATTCTTTTACCAAATCTAATAATTTTTTAGAGGTTGTTCCTCTTACAATACTATCATCAATTAAGACAATTTTTTTGCCCTTAATAGCTTCTTTAATAGGATTTAATTTAAGTCTAACTGCTAACTCACGCTCTTCTTGAGTCGGCATAATAAATGTTCTTCCAACATACCTGTTTTTAATTAATCCTTCACCATATTGAATTCCAGAAGCTCTAGAATAACCAATAGCTGCAGGAATAGATGAATCAGGTACTGGAATTACAACATCAGCATCAATAGGGTACAATTCATATAATTTACGACCAATATTCATTCTGGTTTCATAAACATTAATACCATCAATGGTACTGTCAGGTCTTGCAAAGTATACATATTCAAACATACAGTGAGAAAACTTGCAATCTTCTGCAATTTTCAACATATGAGAGTTGATTTCATCGTTTTTAAAGAATACAACTTCACCAGGCTTGATATCCCTAACATATTTTGCATTAATTACATCAAATGCAACAGTTTCAGAAGCAAGGATAAAGTCATCTCCTCTTTTTGCAACTGCAAGTGGTTTGATTCCCATAGGATCACGTACACCATATAATTCACCATTTACCAAAATGGTTAATGCATAAGAACCTACGAGTTTTTGAGAAACAGCTTCGATTGAATCAATAATACTTTTATTGTTATCATGATGTTCTTTTTTAAGCATGTAACAGATAACTTCAGAATCAGTGCCTGATTTGAATTCATATCCTTCTTCGATTAATTCATTTCTTAACTCAGAAGAGTTTACAATATCCCCATTATGAGCCATAGCAATAAATCCATCATCAAAATCAGTTACAAAAGGTTGTGAATTTTCAAGTTTTGATTCACCTGTAGTTGAGTATCTTACATGCCCAATAGCCATGTTTCCTTTAAGATTTTGAATTTCATAATCTTTGAAAACATCAGTTATTAAACCCATACCACAATAGTAATTCAATCCTTTTTCTGGATTATAAGTAGCAATTCCTGCTGATTCCTGACCTCTGTGCTGTAAAGCATACAAACAATAATAAACAAAAGATGCAACATTCCTAGTTTCATCATTACAATGAATACCAACAATACCACACTTATCTTCTATCTCTCCTTGCATTTATGAACTCCCTATAAAATAATAGTATATTTATAATTATAGTTTAACTAGTATAAAAAATAATTGTTTAATCCCAGAAATTTTCAAAAGTGTTGGAAATATCATAATCTTCTTTGTCTTCTGATATATCCACATCTTCTGTAACGCTGGATTCTTTTTTCAAATCATCTGCATTATCATCCACAAAAATCAATGCAGTCCTAATAATTTTTAACCATTCAATCGCTTTTTCTTTTGATTCAGCAGCAATAAAACCTTGACCTACAAGAACATTATCCGGTTTGAATTTATCAGTAGCAATGACAATTCTCTCACTATCAGATAATTCTTGTCTAAATGTTTCCTGCCATAAATTCTCTAAACTAAATATTTCAAGAATTTCTTTAGAATAAATATCTTCATAACGTGATTTGAATGCATTAAAATCAGATTTTACCTCTTTAATGTCTTCCATTAATTCATTATTCTCTTGAGATAAAACTTCATTTTCTTTAAGAACTTGGTTATAATCATCTAGCAAATTATTATAATTATGAGTTACTTTCATTAGTTTATTTTCTAATGTATGGATATTAATTAAATTTAAAGAATAAGACAATGTTGATTTTATTATTGAATTTAAAATCTCCTTTTCAGCTAATTTAAAGTCAATTGATTCATCTTCAACAATAATGTTATTATAATCAAATAATCCAATATGATTAAAATCAGTTTTTAATTCATTAAAAAGAATATTGTAAGTTTCATCATTACCATATCCGCCGATTAAAAGAATATCCGCACCACTAGCGACTTTCTTTACAATATTTACTTCTACGGTAGGAATAATTGATGAAACAATAATATTATAATCTCGCTCAAGATTGATATTGTTAACAGCTTTAGAAACTAACTGTGCAATATCCAAACCTGATACGATAATACGAACATCTATTTTTGATTCATGACTTCCATTTTCCATGAACATTACCTAAATCACATTAATTTTTTTATGCCATGCCCAAGCAGACTCAACAATTTGCTCTAAATTGTATTGTGGAGTCCATCCTAGTTTTTCTTTAATTTTTGTTGAATCAGCAATTAATATATCAGGATCACCTTCACGGCGCTCATCGATTTTAACTTCAAAGTCAACACCAGTGACCTTTTTACACATATCAATTACTTCACGAACTGAATATCCTTGACCATTTCCAAGATTGAAAATGTTTGATTCCTTTTCATTACATAAATATTCATATGCTTTGATATGGGCATCAGCCAAGTCATTTACATGAATATAATCACGAATACATGTTCCATCAGGAGTATTATAATCATCACCAAAAATAGAGATACTTTCACGATTTCCAATAGCCGCATCCAATACTAATGGAATTAAGTGAGTTTCAGGGTCATGGAATTCCCCAATCTCACAATCGAAATCATCCCCTGCTGCATTAAAGTATCTTAAAGATACAAAATTAAAATCACCTTTTTCAGCTTCTCTTTCAAGAGCCTTTTCTGTGATAAATTTGGAGTGTCCATAAGGATTAATTGGTTTTAAATCCTGATCTTCAGTAATTGGAACCTTTTCAGGATTTCCATATACTGCAGCAGTGGAAGATAAAATAAATTTATCCACTCCAAATTCCCTCATTATTTGTAAAAGATTTAAAGTATTTTTATAATTGTTTTTAAAATATTTTTGAGGCATTTCAACAGATTCTGCTACTGATGAAAATGCAGCAAAGTGAATAACACCATCTATATCGTATTTTTCAAAAACTTCCCTTAAGTTTTTACTTCCAAAGTCATAATTCTCAAAATTACCCCATTTAACAAAGTTTTCATAACCCTTGCATAAGTTATCAACTACAACAGTTTCATAACCTGCATTGTGTAATGCTTTATTTGTATGGGAACCAATATAACCTGCTCCACCAGTAATCAAAATCATTCTATGCACCTATACAAATTTACCTAATTTGAGTAACGCTTTAGGAGATAATTTGATTAATTTTTTAACAATTTCAGTGGTTGAAATTTTATCAAAGGTTTCTCCTTCAAATGCATGAGCAATTTCGTTTAATTCTTCATCAGATAAGGTGAGTAAGTATTCTTGTACTTTTTTATATCTTTTAATTTCATGGTCTAATTCAGCATGTGCCATTTCATCATATTTTTTCAAGAATTTTCTAGAACAGTTTTCTTCATTAATAGCTTGAGCAGCTACTTTACCAGCACACATTCCACCAGTCATACCGCTGATAATTCCTCCACCAGTTAATGGATTTACTTGTCCAGCAGCATCTCCACAGACTAAAATATTATCATCATAGAGTTTTTTGGTCATTCCAGCAACAGGATCTCCACCAACATTTATTTCAACAGCTTGAGCATTTTTTAAGTAAGGAGATTTTGCAACAAAATCATCTAAATATTCAATAGCAGTTTTTTCAGCCATATGAGGTAAGATTGCTAAACCAACATTTGCAATGTCATCTCCTTTAGGGAAAATCCATACATATCCCCCAGGTGCACATGAACCTAAGTAAAACTCAATTACTCCAGGTTTTTCAAATTCTACATTACACATTTCATATTGTACACCAGATTCCATTTCTTTAGCTTTTGCAGCTGGTCTTAAACCTGCCCATCTTGCAACATGACCTTCAGGACCATCAGCTGCGATTAATATTTTACATTTAAAAACTTCTTCTTTACCCATGGATTCAGTGAATACTAAGTAACCATTTTCAATTTTTTCAATTCCAGTTACTAAAGTTTTGATTCTAATTTCAGCACCTGCTCTTGCAGCATCCATTGCCATGTGTTTATCGAATACTTTTCTTTCTAAAATGTAACCTGCTTCAGGTAATTTTACTTCGTCTTTTGTTAACCAGGTATCAGTTCCATCAGGAGTTTGAATTCTTACACCTTGGATTTCTTGAGTAACCCAACGAGGAGAAGGTTCAATACCTAATTTTTCAAGTCCTTGAATTGAAACACCTTCAGCACATCTTTTTGGTGCACCAATTTCAGATTTTTTATCCATTAAAATAACTTTTGCTCCACCTAATGCAGCATGTTTTGCTGCACTTGATCCCGCAGGTCCAGAACCTACTACAATTACATCAGTTTCAATCATATAATCAGTCCTCTTTTTCTAATGCATCTATTGGACATGCTTTAATACATGTATCACAATCTTTACAGTCATCATCATTAAATACTAATGAATATTCTCTTACTTGGATTAAATTTCTTGGGCAAACCCCAGCACACTCACCACAAAATGAGCACCAATCTTTAACTATCATAAAAATTCTCCTTAAGTCTAAAATTTATATTATGTATAATATATTTTTTATTATATAAAATGTTTAGTGAAAAAATAATTATTCAGATATAATTAAAGTTTATCTAAAATAAAAAAAAGTAATTTTCCCCTTAAGGGAAAAGTTAATATTCTTTAAAAGGAATCACTAATTTAAAATTTTATGAATAGTTAAAATGTTTTTATTGTCAACTCTTTCATACTCTATTACATCAACATTCTTTTTAATGAGAAGAATACCTAACCCACCAATTTCACGTTCATCAGAACTTAATGTAGTATCAGGTGTAGCTTGTTCTAGAGGATTGAAATATTCACCTTCATCAATTAATTTTATTATAATTTCTAATTGATGGTTTGAAATTATGTCAACTAAAAATTCAACTATTCCTTTATCATTATATGCATAATTGCTGATATTAGTAAAAATTTCTTCTAATACTAATTTAAGTTTCATAACAGCTAATTCATCAGTATCATAATCTTCCAATAATCTATTTAATTCATTGAAGATATTCTCTAATTCACTAACATCCGCATCAAATACAAGTTTTTTCATATTATCAAAGTTCCCTAAGAGCATAGAAGAATTTTCTTTGAACTTCATTTACTATTATTCTAGGAGGTTTAAGCTGAACTACACTTACTCCTTTCATAGCCATAAGATCTCTGTAAAGCATAAATGTTTCTTTTTGTAATATTTCAAGTTTTGTTTCACCAAAAGTATTATTTTCAATTTTAGAACCAAATGAAGGATTTGCTTTACCAAGATTTTTTTCTAAATCGGCTCTGAGAGCCTCAACATCGATATCATCTATGTTATCTGGTTCTATTAAGAAATTATAATTCATTGGAACAGCTTCAGTATCTGCAAATACTGTAAAGTCAACACAGTCGAAGCCATATTTCTCTTCACATTGTTTTACTGATTCTCTTAAAGCTTCTTCAGTAGTTTTTTCTCCAGTTAAATTTACAGTCTGATTTAAACGATATTTGAATGTAATTTCAGGTAGAGTATTATGCATTCCAGTTACTCTTACAACATCCTTTATTTTATATCTATAAAATCCAGATAAATTTGTTAAAATTATTTCATAATCTTTTCCAACTTCTAGCTGATCAATTGTTAATAGATTATCATAACCCTCCTGTTCAACAGGTCTAAACTCAAAGAATATTGCATTTGGAATTAATACACTGTTTTTATTATTTAATTCCAATGGTGTTGAGAAAATTCCCTCTGAAGCTTGCAATCCTAAATATAATATTGGAGTTTCTTCATTAGCATATTTTTCTCTTATTTTTTCAACATATGTTTCAAATGTTGATGTTCCAATTCCTTCAAATGCCTGAATATCTGGCCATATTGATTTAACAAAAGTATTATCAATTGGTTTGGAGAATATTTCTTCTAATTCATCAGCTCTTTCAGGCATTGGAGTTAATTTTTCTTCTAAAATTTCTCTTGTTTCAGGAGATAAATTAATTGAAGAATTAATTGTTCCATTCCTAATATCTTCAATTAACATCTCATGATTATCCTCCATATATCTTAAAATTTCCAAGAAATAACTGAAATATGCAGAAATAACAATAGTTGTGTTTTTTTCACGAAGTGCATATAATGATTGAAGATAATGTGTATCTAAATCTCCTTGCGGAACAAGAACTTCTGCAGGGCTTGTTGATAAAATATCAAAATAATCTTTCATATTATCTGCTAATTTTGCAGTTAAAGCACCATATGTAGCTCCAGAAGGTACAGATGAAATATTATATTGTCCAATTATGAATATTTTTCCCTCTTTCCATTTATCTCCTAATTCTTCTGTGATTAAGTGTAATACAAAAGGTAGAGAATATAAGAAATTCAATTGTTGTGCTACTTCACTAATTGGTATTTTTTTAGGGTTTCCAAGTGTTCCTGAAGATTTATTATAATGTTTTACAGGATAAACTGTTAAAAGATTTTCTACACCTTGAAATACCATTGGAATTAAAAAATCAATATAATCATCATATTCAGATATTGGGACCTTTTCCTGATATTCTTTAATAGATTTAATATTTTTAAAGTCATATTTTATCCCATATGCAGTGTCTTTATTGTCATTTAATATTTTCATTAATAATTCTTCATTGGTTTTCTTTGCATCAAGACTAAATAGCTCTAATTGTTTATGAGCCTTTGAAGGAGCATCTAATAACTCCCCATATATCTTCTTTCTTATTTCACGTTCCATATTATCACTCACTTTTAATTGATCCACTTTTATACATCTCTGCATATAATCCATTTAATTCTAATAATTCTTTATGATTTCCAACTTCTTTTATATCCCCATTTTTCATGAAAATAATTTTATCTGCATTTTTAATTGTAAATAATCTATGAGCTATTATAAATGTTGTTCTACCTTTCATCATTTCTTCCATAGCTTTTGTAACTAATAGTTCTGTTCTTGTATCCATTTGACTTGTAGCTTCATCCAAAATCAATATTTTAGGATCAGATATTATTGTACGAGCTAAAACTAACAATTGTTTTTCACCAACACTTAAATTAGTATTTTCTTCACTGATGATAGTGTCATAACCATCAGGTAAAAGATTTATAAATTTATCACAACCTACTAACTCAGCAGCTTTATGAATATCTTCAATTGTTGGATTTTCCATTCCATATCCAATATTTTCAGCTATTGTTCCTTCGAAAACCCAACTGTCTTGGAGAACCATTCCAAAACTTTTCCTAAAATCATCTCTCTTAATTTTATAAATATTTTTACCATCTAAATATATAACTCCATCATTTATATCATAGAATCTCATTAATAAATTAACGATTGTGGTTTTTCCAGCTCCTGATGGTCCTACAATAGCATTTGTTGTACCTGATTTTGCAATAAAATTAACATCATTCATTAATATTTTATCTTCAGTATATCCAAATTTAACATTTTTAAATTCAATCTCACCTTTAACATCCTTTTCAAGGAGATGTTCACTATTTTCAAAGTCTTTTTCTTCTTCTGCATTTAAAACATCTAAAATATTCTCTAAACTACTAAGTCCAGATTGTAGTATGTTAAGATTATTTCCAATAGTTGTTAATGGCTCAGTCAACATTTGCCCATATAAAATAAATGCTAAAAATGTTCCGATTGTAAGACTTCCAGAGATTATAAAGTATCCTCCGAAAACACAAATACCAATATATCCTATATTTGTTAAAATAGTGTTAATAGGTATAATAAATCCTGAATAAAACCTAGATTTAAAGAAAGATTCAAATATTTGATGATTAATTTTATCAAATTTATCTAATGATTTTTCTTCCATATTATAGGATTTTACAATCAGATGATTATTGAAATTATCTCCAATTACTCCATTCAATTTACCAACAAGCATCTGTTGTTTTTTAAATTGTACTTTTGTTTTATTACTTATGAAATTGAGAATACCAAAGGATAATGGAATTAATATAAGATAAATAATACTTAATTCAACATTTAAAATTAACATCATTACAATAACAAGAACTATGATAATAAATTGAACAAAGATAGTAACTAATGTACTACTTATCATTGATTCAACACTACTCATATCATTTGTTAATCTAGCTATGATATCCCCACTTGGAGTTGAGTCAATGTAATTTATAGGAACATTATGCATTTTTTCATGTAACTCATATCTTAATTTTAAAGATACCCTACTGCTTATAAAAATCATCATACGGTCAGAAACCATCTTTAATAAATTTCCAACAACATAAAGGACTAATAATGATATAAGGAGAGTTATTATTATATTTTCATTAAATACATTTGTAGTTGCAAATTTTGAAAATTCATCAGTTATTTTCCCAGCAACATTTGGAGCATATGCTAAACAAAAAGTTCCAATAACCATTAATGCAATGGCTAAAATAAATTTATTTTTATCTTTCCCAATTAATTGGTAAATAGTTTTAAGTAATCCTTTATAAGAATTTTTATCATTTTTAACCATTTCAATTACTCCTTATTCATATATGCTTGAGATTCATAAATCTCTTTATAAATTTCACATTTTTCTAACAATTCTTCATGGGTTCCTTGACATACAATACGTCCAGCATCAAATACTAAAATGTTATCTGCATCAATAATAGTACTTATTTTTTGAGCAACCATAAACACAGTCTTATCTTTGAGTAATTCCTTTATATTCTCCCTTACAATTTTTTCAGTTTTCATATCCAAAGCACTGAATGTATCATCGAAAATATAAATGTCTGAATCTTTGGCAATTGTTCTTGCAAGACTTAATCTTTGTCTTTGACCACCTGAAATGTTAGTACCATTTTCTTCTATAATACTATCAATTCCAGAAGGAAGACTTTTAAATGCATCTGTGAAAAGTGTTATTTCACATGCTCTTTCAATATCTTCTCTTGTAATAGAATCATCACTCATTCTAATATTTTCAATTACAGTGTCATTGAATACCATTGATTTTTGACTTCCAAAACTTATTTTTGAATGTAATTCTTTTAAATCAATGTCTTTTATATTGACACCATCAATTAATATTTCACCAAAGGTAGGATCATACATTCTATTTAATAAATACATTACAGTACTTTTTCCAGATCCAGTAGCTCCAATTAGAGCTGTTGTTGTTCCTTTAGGTGCTTTAAAATTGATATCAGCTATTACGTCCTTTGCTCCTGAATAACCGAAAATAACATTATTAAATTCAACACCTTTAAATGAATCTTCTTTATATTCCTGTTTAATTGGATTATTAAGTAATGTTGGTTCATATTCAAAAACTTCTTCTATCCTATTTGATGCAACAATAGCTTTAGGCATTATTTTTACAATAAATGGAATTAATGCTAAGCTACTTAAGAAATATGTGATATATTGGAAGAATAATAATAAATCTGCAACATTAACCATATTATACTGTAATTGAATTCCTCCAACATAATAAATTATAACAACAGCTACATTCATTAACAATACAGCCATTGGAGCAACATAATATAGTTTTAATGAAGATTCAATATTTAATTCATAAGAATCATCATTTGCCTTTTCAAATTTATTCCTTTCATAATCTTCTTTTCCAAATGCTCTAATACTTCTTACACCGTAAACTTTCTCACGTAGCAATAAATTTAATCTATCAACACTTACTTGAAGTTTGTTAAAAAAGATAATACTCTTATTACCTTTAATAAACATAAATAAAATTGTTATTATAAAGAATACAATTAAAATTGCAGCTAATGTTCTATTAATTAAAACAGTTTCTATAATGACTCCCACAATAACAAATGGAATTAATAAACAGCTTCTAAGAAGATTTAATATGAATAACTGGATTACATTTATATCTCCAGTAGCCCTATTCATCAAAGATGCACTTTCAAATTTATTAAAATCATATAATGATAAATCTGTTACTTTCCTAAACATTTTACTTCTTAAATCAAATGAAACTTTTCCAGTGATATATGAAGTTATATATGATACCAAAGTAACCATTATCATTGATCCAAGAGTATAAATCAACATTAATATTCCACTATTATAAATTACTTCAAAGTTGTTGACTTTTACACCATTATCAAGAATTACCTTAGACATGTTGATTATTTCAATTTGGAAATAAACTTGAAGCAATACGAATATTAATGTTAGGAGAACATGCTTCCAGTATTTTTTCAGTGCTCTTATTACTAATTTTTTCAGAAAATCACCTTATTTTAATAATTTTTGTGGTAATTCTTTAAATATTCTTATTGTTTCTTCATCATTTTCTGCTATTGCTTTAAGTAATTTACTAAATCCTGGGAAAGTATTTACTTCACAAAGATAAAATTCTTCATCATTTTCACCAAATAAGTAATCAATACTTCCATATGGTAAATTAATAGCTTCAGCAACTCTAAATGATAAATCTAATAATTCCTCAGAAGGTTCATAATCTTCAATTCTTCCGTTAACATGAGTATTTGATCTAAAATCATCTCCTCCACTGCTTCTAACAAAAGAATAAATTAATTCATTATTTGCAATAGCTATTCTTAAATCTCTACCTTTACTTGTCATTATAGCTTCTTGAGCTATGTATTGATTATTATTTTCTGCTGCAAAGAGCATTGTTAAAATTGTTTCAAGCTCTTTTTTATCCTTTGCTAAAGTAACTCCTTTTCCTTGAAGACCATCCATTATTTTAACAACACAAGGAAGACCAATATAATCCACAATCATTTCAGGAGTGGTAAATTGATTTATAAGCATTGTTTTTGGAATTTTAATTTCTGGAATAGCTTCTTTTATTAATTGTAAACTGTATAATTTATCTTTAGCAATTTGAGTTGTTTGAACACTATTTATGTATTTACATCCTTTAGTTTCAAACATTCTTTTGGCTGCTTGTAAATTATAATCATCACGATGGGATAAAGCAATACTAATTGCAAAGTCTGGTAAATCCCTTAATTCTCCATCATAATAAAATTTACCCTCCTCTTCATTATCCAAAGTTACAGTAATTTTTTCATAATCTAATATATCTAAATCCAAATTTAAACTATTTATCAAGTTTAAAGCAAGTTGAATATCTTCAGGAGGATTTTCTGATTCAATTAATCTTTTATATAGTTTATCTGCAAGTATTACTCCTTTCATTTTTTCACCTTTACAAAATATATTCTTTATCTGGTTTTTCAGTAATTATAAGAGGTAATTTTATTTGTGATTTTGGAACGTTTCCTTTTGATTTCATTGCATATAATGATTCTATCCATCCATTTTTCATTAAAATTACCTTTAACGGAGTCATTAACCCCATTCTATTATATAATTCATATAATTCAAAGCTTTCAATTAATATTTCATTTAACTTACTAGCTAATTCATTAGCATTAATTTGAGTTTCTTTTTCAAGTTCAATATAAATCTCATAATTTTTTTCATCATGATTTTCAAAAATTTGAACTTGTTTAAAACTTAAATTTAATCCATCTTTTATTTTATTTACAACTTCAATAGCTGGAATTTTTTCTTGAGATATATTCAATATTTCTCCAGATTTTGTTTTAAAGATTAAATTAGGTGTTGTTCCAGTAAAACCTATAATTTCTATAATATCATGAAGCTCATATCGATATAAACCACCATATGTAGTAATTATCAATTCATACTCTTTATTTAACTCAACTTTATCTGCAGTCAATATTTGACCATTCTCAAGGTCTTTAAATTCATAAAATCCTCCAAATATAGATAATATGCCTTCAGGAGTATCTGGTTTTGTAGGAATTGTAAATTTACCTTCACTAGCTCCATAACCCACATCAAAGAAAATAGTTTTTTCATCAAGATATTTTCTTGAAGTTTCTGAATTAGGACCTACTGATCCACCTAACCAAAATTTAGTTAACATAACATATGGCCAATAATTTTTTGGAATAAATTGATCTTTTCCTTTTTTCAATAATTCTTCTAAAAAATTAGCTCTTTTAGGGAATGCTTCCATTTGGCTTTCATAATACTTCCTATCTTCATCTGAAAGATTTAATCTTTTAGTTATAGTACCATTTCTTAAATCATTAATTAATTCTTCTGCATGATCCATTGCATATTCCACTTTAATATTAAAGTTAGATGCATTATTAGTTGTTATATAGAGAATATCCTCAAATCTTAGTGAAAAAAGCATTACAAGATAATTATTCGCTTCATCATCATTTTTAGTCATTAATCGTGGAGGATATGATATTCCTTTAGTAAATGCTGATTTTTCAAAAGACATTCCGGATGCAAAACCGATTGGAATTCCAGCAGATGTTTCATAATTATCAGTTTTACTTGAAAATGTTAAATAATGCATATTCTGAACAATATTTGATAATTCAGGAACATTAACATCTTTTGGATTTAATCCTTTACTTATCAAATACTTATTCAATTGAGAATTTGGATCTGCTTTACTCATTAACAAAGTTTTTAAAAGATAATAATTTCTTAATTTGTAAACAGTATTTTTGATATTTTTTGAATCTTCATTTTCAGGTATTAATTTTGATTTCCCAGAACTTGTCCCTGAAGTCATTATGAAATATTCTATATCTTGAGCAAATAATTGATTATTCTCTCCTAATTTAAGTTTTTCAATATATTCTTCATAATCAGAATATTGAGATAGGGGAATGTTTTTTTGGAAATCCTCTACTGATTTGATATTTTTAAAATCATGTTTCATTCCAAACTCTGTATTTTCATTGCTTTTAAGTATATCTTCTAAAACGGTATTTTGAGTTTCACTACAATTATGACAATATCCTAACCAAGCTTTTTCTATTTCAGTTAGTTTTAATTTATCCAATTCTTCATATATTGTCATATTACACCTAATTTATGTTCATGATGTCTATAAATCCTGTAGCTTCAAAAACTTCCATCACAAACTCATTTACATTATTTATTTCCATTTCCCCTTGAGTATTCATGATTTTTTGACTAGATAATAAAACTCTTAATCCAGAACTACTTATATAAAGTAATTCTTCAAAATCATAAACTAATTTCTCAACACCTTCAATATTATTCTGAATGAATTCTTCTAATTGATGGGATGTGTTTGTATCTAATTTCCCAACTAATTTAATACTTAATTCATTTCCATTTTTATTATCAATTATTTCCATTTTCATCTTCTCCAATTTTATATTCAAATATCATCATGGTTATATCATCAAATTGCTCTTGTGATCCTTTGAATTTATCTAATTCACCATTCAGATAATCAATAAACTCAATTGAATTTAAGTTATTGTTATTTATAAGTTCTATTAATCTGTCTTCATTAAATAGTTCTTCTTTATCATTATGTGCTTCAGTAACTCCATCAGTATACAAATATATTTGGAAATCATTACATTTTAAAGAAACACAATGTTCTTTATATTGTATATTTTCCATAGCTCCTAAAACAAGCCCATGTTTAGAATCCAACCATTCAAATGTTTCTCCATTTTTGATTAAAGGAGCATTATGACCTGCATTAACAAATTTAAGTTCATTTTTTCTTAAATTTATAACACCTGCCCATGCTGTTACAAACATTGATTGAACATTATTTTCACAGAGCCTATTATTAACAGATTTCATTGTTTCTGCTAAAGAAGCACCACTTAGTAATTGAGTTTTAATTAGTTCTTTTGCAATTACAGCAAAAAGTGCTGCAGGGATTCCTTTTCCAGATGCATCTCCAATTACAATACATATGTTTTCAGAATCAATCTCAAAAAAGTCATAAAAATCTCCACCTACTTCACGAGCAGGTTTCATTGAGGCATTAATTGAGTACTTTTTATCTTTCGGGAAATTAGTAGGTAATTTGGACTCCTGAATATCCTTTGCAAGTGTTAATTCTGTAGATATCCTTTCTTTTTCAGAGGTAACATTCTCCAAATCAGACATCATTTTTACAATTGAATTTCCCAATATCCCAATTTCATCATACTTCTCAAAATAATCTTGATATCTTTCCATTAAACTTTCTTTATTTACTTCTTTACTATCTTTTGAATTAATATATTCTCTAGTAAATTTTGAAAATAATGATAAAGGATTAGTTATGTTTTCTTCAACATATTTAAGAGCAATTAATCCTGGAACAAAGAATGCTAACCATCCTATAAACAGATATAACAATATTGAAATAGTGAATCCTAAACTATTTTCAATCATAATGCTGCTTTCTCCAGTTTTAAGTGCAATCAAAATAGCTAATGATGTAAATAATAAAGAGATTCCAATGATAAAACCTAAGAATATCAATATTAATTTCTCAATAATTGGTTTATAAATTGATTTTTCTTTAATAACTGGATATTTAACAGGTTTTGTTGTATAGAATAATATTAAGATACATATTGAAATAATAAATAGTAAATTAATATACTTATTACTTTCACCCACAGCAATCATGATAAAGAATACTACAATCAATATTATTCCAATTAATAAAGCTAAGTTATACCATTTATCTTTAATTTTAGGATTTTTATTTACTGAAGGTATTGTTAAATCGATATTTTTCAAATTAGATATTATAATACCAATTACTCCTGTGAAAAATCCAAATACAAATGCATTTAGGAAATAATTCAATGTAGTTAATGAAAATAAACTAACATTCTGTGAATCATGTAATAACATTATAATTAATACTGTATATAGTATAGTGGATACTAATATTACGCCACAGAATTTTGCTAAATGAAAGATAGTCCCTAACTGAGGAGCAGTTAATTTTCCATTTTTAGAAAAATTATACCATAATTTATAAGGTAAATATGCATATAAAAAATCTACAAAAAAACATATGAAAGTTTCTAAAGGAGGATGTCCTCCTGCTAAGTCAGTTAATAAATTTGCAAACGATACACCTAATGCTCCCCATCCACCAAATAATAATCCTAAGATAGGGTATAATCCAATATGAGCTTCAATATGTAATGGACTATAATATCCAATATAATACTTTAGGATATATAATTGAGTGAATATTAAAAAAGAGATTATAATTTTTTTATAATTATTTTTAATATTTTTATAAAAATTATTTAAATTCATATTTTTACCTAAATTGAGTATTCATTTCCAATGCTTTTGAATAAAAACATAGCTATATAAGGCACTAATATATAACTTGAAATTATTAATCCTACATAACTAATATAATAGACTTTATCACATACAATGCCCACAATAATCATCAAAATGAACATTATTAGCACCCATAAAGTAAAATGGATTATTCCTATATTTTTTAAGTCTTCAATTATCTTTTTTATATTAACACTTTCCAATAGATTATTAGTGTGAGATAATCTAGCTAATGCAATTACTGTAAAATAAATAAAAAGTAATACTATAAAAAGGTTAATTAAAAGGACTATAAATGAATAATCATTAAACATCACTGATAAATTAATAGTTAATCCATTAACACCTACTTCAAGTATATCAAAATAATATTCCCCAGTTCCAGTAATATAAGTAATTAATAAGAATAATATTAAAGGTATTGCAATGCCAAAGGAAGAAATTAAAAATCCTTTCACACCTATTCCAAATTTTTCCCACCATCCAAACTCAAATTCATTAGTAATTAGTCTGGTTTCCTGGATTATAGAAATCAAATCTCCCATTATTATAATCAATAAAATAATAGAATCTATAACACAAAAAATAGTTAGAATAGGATTATCTGAATTTAAAAAGACGCGAGTATTAATGTCTAAAATAATAAATAATGTTCCAAGTAGTATAAACTTTTTATAATTCCTAATTGGATACATCAATGATTCTTTAAAATTACTTTTCAAATCCATTTAATCACATTTTATCAGTATTTTATTAAAATATACATTAAGACACTATATGTGTTTTTATCATCCTAATAATATAAATATATCGTATTAAACTGAATAATTACGATTTAATAAAAGAAGAGTTTAGTTTTAGTTCATTAATCTGTTAGATTATATGATACTCTTCCAGTTCCATCATCCTCAATTATTAATTTATCACATGAAGGACTCAAACTCTCAAGTAATGATTTTCCATTATCTGGAGACATAAACTGAGGTAAATAATTTACAATACTAATTGGATGAACTGTGCATTCAACAGTTTCATTAACTAAATTTATTTCTACAAAATAAGCAACATGTGTATCTGGATTTTTTTGATCAAAAATAAAGTTTCCTAAACTGTAAAAAATCATTGACCCGTTGTAAAATTCCATTCCCTGAGGAACATGAGGATGTGAACCTAGAACAATGTCTGCTCCTGCATCAATTACTTCATGAGACATTTTTACCTGATTTTCATTTGGAGATGTACTATATTCATTTCCATAGTGGAAAAATACGATTATACAGTCTGAGTTTTCATGAGCTTCTTTAATGTCCTTACAAACACTAGAATTATATGCTAAGTAATCTGGTGAGTCACTGGTAGCAACTGGCATTACTTCATTACTGTATTCTGCAAAGTTTTCAGAATCCATGAAATTGAATATTGTAATATTACGACCATTAATCTCTTTTGTAACACCTTTATGTGCCTCATCTACATTATCACCCGCACCGATTGGTGTTATGTTATTTTTCTCAAGATTTGATTGTATCATGCATACCATCAATTCCATAGTCGAATGCATGATTATTTGCAAGTGAAGCTATAGTATTTGGATTATTTCGAGCTAAATAAACAAAACTAGGACTTGTTTTAAGAGGAACATCCCCTTTAACTGCATTTTCTGAAGTTGTAGCTGCATTCTCAAAATTAATTAAAAGTAAATCTGTTTTAGAAGTTACATTAGCTACATTTACAAAAGGATTTTCCCCACTTGAAAGTATTCCTTCCATATTACGTGCAAACATAACATCTCCTGTAACAGCTATTGATGCATTACCTTTGTGTTCATTAACAACGCTTTTACCACTATCAAAAGCCATTAATCCTGCTAAAAGATCCCATTATTCAAGATTTTACAAAATAATACCAATAATATAAAATATTAACATTCAGTAATTACTTAATTAATAATACAGGTACATCTGAGGTTCTCAAGAGTCTTTCTGAAACTGAACCTATTTGAGTATCTGAAACACAACTCTCATCAAAAGATACAAATCTGTTATTATTTGAACCATGTGCATGAATAACAACTAAATCAGCACGTGTTTGATCAACAATGAATTTCATATCTCTTAAAGGATCAGCAGTGATTAAATGTTCAGTTACTTCAATTCCAACACTATTAGCCTTTTTAGTAATTTTTGATAAAATTGAATTGCCTTCATCTTCTTCAGAATCATAGCTACTAAAAGAAAACTCTTCAAGAACATTAACTGCTGCAATTTTAGAGTTAAACTTTTGAGCTATTTCAATAGCAACATCTGCTGCTTGATATCCATAATCAGAACCATCTACAGGAACTGCAATAATATCGAACATATTTATTCTCCTTTTAAATAATCTGCATGACAAAAATCAATGAAATTATCAACAATCTTATCAATATCTTCACTATCATCAATAATTTTTCCATCATCCATGAATACTGCTCTGTTACTTAATTCTTTAATAAAGTCAGTATTGTGGGAAATCATTACAATTGTAATTCCATAATCTTTTGAAATTGTTTTAAGAGCATTTGTTACATCTCTTAATGTAACTGGGTCCAAATCTCCAAAAGGTTCATCCAAAAGTAAGAATTTTGGTCTTGAAACTAATATCAATGCAAGCATTACACGAACTTTTTGACCTCCAGATAATTCATATGATTTCCTATGCAAAATATCCATGTCTAAATCAAGACTTTCAAATATATCTTTAACTGCTTCTTTTGTTGCAGTTTCAGGGAATTTAGGGAATAAATCATCTAAAATATCAGAATCAAGACCAATTTTTTTCAATCTGTCTCTTGCTTCTATTTCAGGTAAATCAGTGAGTAAGTAAAATGAATCCAATAATTCTTCACTAAGTCCAATTTTTCTAGCTCTTTCCTGAGCTTCTTTAACAATATTTTGATTTTTATAACCTAATCTAGTGGCTAATTGATCTAAAACAGTTGCATAATGGCTTAAAGCAAATTCTTGGTGCATGAAACCTAATTTAGATCTGATTTTCATACGTCCCATACCTGGAATGTCAACATCATTCCATTCACCATCAACATTATACAATACTTCTCCTTCATCAGGGTCTTCAAGACCACCAATCATCCTTAAAAGGACAGTTTTACCTGCTCCACTAGGACCAATAATGCTTAAAATGTTTTCTTTTTGAACTGTGAAGTTTACATCTTCAATCTGTAAAACTTCCCCACCAGTAAGTAAGAAAAATCTTTTGAATACATCATTTACTTGAATAACATCATCATCTGTTGCAATATTATCTATATCAACAATATCATCCATATCTGCCATGAACTTCTCACAAATATCATTTGCAGACCCTTCATCAGCAATTTCACCATCTTCAAGTAAAATTACTCTATCTGCTAAGTATTTTTGAACATCAGGCAAGTGAGATACTACAATGACAGTGATATTCAATTCCTTGTTGATTTTTTTAACTGCATCCAATATCTCTTGTTTTGTTTTAGGGCATGCCATAGTTGCAGGTTCGTCAAGAAGTAAAGCTTTAGGCTGTTTAGCAAGTTGCCTTGCCATAATGAGTCTTTGTTTTTCACCACCACTTAACACAGATGCATAATGGTTTTGTTTATGGGTTAATGAAACAAGTTCTAAAAGTTCATCAGCTTCCTCACCGAATTCACTTTCTGCAACTTCAAAATTAGTATCTCCTTCGTCAAAATATCTTCTAGCATATAATTTCCTTAGAATATTTTCACGTACAGTATCCGGCCAGATACCAAAAGATCTTTGAAGATGTATTGCAGTTTCTTTTTTAAGATTATTATAAAAGAATTGGGATGATTCAGAGGTAACTTTTGCTTTTCCCACTTGAATACTTCCACTATCAATATGTTCAACACCTCTGAGTGCTCTTAATAAAGTAGTCTTACCTGAACCACTTTTACCCATAATACCTAAAATTTCACCTTCTTTAACATTAAAACTGACATCCTTAAGTGCAGTGATTATAGTTCCATCAGCTAATTCATAATCTTTGCTTACATTTTCAACTTTTATCATTATTTATTACCCCATTATATATCAATACAAATTTATATTAATGAAAGTATTTATATTTTATATTAATTAATTAAAAAAGTGATTAAAATGGCAAGTGAAAACAAAGTTCAAGAATATCAAAATATCTTAGAAGAAGAAAAACTCATGATTGAAACTCATTTTGCTAATATCGAAAGGATATTAAGGGAACCTGAAAAACTCGAAAAAGAAAAACTATTTGCATTAATGAATAACTACAACACCTTCAGTATCCAATATGACCAATTATGCAATGACCTTATTGAATTTATTAAAATATTCAAAGGCAAAGACCAAGAAATCAGACTATATAAAACTGAAGAATTAGTTAATCTATTAGAATCAAAACTTAATCAAATAGATTAATTATAATTAACAACCACACTACCAGTTACATTTGTAGTTGAGTTTTCAGCTACAACTTCACCATTTCTTAATAATTTTACGTGTAATTCCCCTTCACCGTAATCATATTTTTGTGCACTGATTGATATTTTATCCCATGCGGCGCAATCAAGTGTAAATGTTTTATCTCCATAACCATCTTCACTTACAAGATAATTAGGATCACCCATTTGAGCGCCCCAACTGCCTTCATATTCAATGACAGCTTTATATGGATAAGGAGCAGTTTTATGAACAGTACCGTTATCAGTGATAAGATTAAATGAATCTTCATGAGAAGGTTGTGTGTTGTTATAAACAAATGAGAATAACAATAGCGCAATGATAACTATTCCCAATACAATGACAATTTTTTTTGCTATGCCAATATTCCAACTGCTAGTTCTACGAGAATTATTGAATTTATTTCCCTTAGAATCAGTTAAACGATAAGCACAGTTATCACAATATACAGCAGTGGAAGAATTTTCATAACCACATCGTGGACATTTAACCATAATTAAAAAACCCTTTTATCATTTCTTATGAAAAGTTTATTAAACAACTTATATTTAAACTTAATTGAAATTTAGCCAATTTTCATAAAAATTAATATTAGATTAGTGATAATAATTATAGACATTTTCAGCCGTTTTTAAATTCATGCCGTTTATTTTAGCCAATTCCTCAATTGATGCCTTTTTAATATTATCCACACTACCAAATTCTTTTAAAAGGCTAATTTTTCTTTTTTTACCAATCCCCACGATATCATCAAGAGAAGAAGCTTGAATATTCTTACTACGGAGTTTTCTATGATAGGTTATTGCAAAACGATGCGATTCGTCACGAACTTGCTGAAGCAAATGCAATGCAGTATTATTTTTAGGAATAATAATAGGACGACTTGAATTTGGAATATATACTTCTTCAAATTCCTTTGCAAGACCAATAATAGGAATATGAGTAAGATTTAATTTTTCCAAAACACCACAAGCCATACCTAACTGTCCTTTACCTCCATCAATCACAATTAAGTCAGGTTCTGGATCTGAATCAATCATTTTTAATCTACGAGTCAATAATTCCTCCATCATTGCAAAATCGTTCGGACCGGGAGTTTCCATCCTAAAATGTTTATACATTTTTTTGTTAGGTTTTGCATCTTTAAATGATACTTTTGAACCAACAGCAAACTTACCTGAAATGTTACTAATATCATATCCCTCAATAACATGAGGCACTTTTTCAAGTTTAAGGTATTTTTTAAGCTCTATTAATGAATTTTCCATCTTCTTCTTTTGATGTTTGATAATTTCAGCATTCTTTTTAGCCATTTTAACAAGCCTTAATTTAACACCTTTTTGAGGAACTTTAATTTTAACTTTATTTCCTCTTAAATCACTTAACCAATCTTCAAGCAATTTTTTCTCATCAATATCTTCATCCAAAAGAATTTGTTTAGGAATGTGCCTATTATATCCATAATACTGCTGGATAAATGAAAACATGATTTCAGATGATGAATCATACTCTGAACTACTCATTAAAAAGTCATCACGGCCAACAATCTTACCATTCCTAATAGGCATTATAATAACTATAACCTCATTTTTATTTGGAGCCATGGCTATTACATCTTGGTCCAAATCATCATCAACCAAATCAACAAACTGTTTTTCCATTATCTCTTCAATAGAAGAAATTTGATCCCTTATTATAGCTGCTTTTTCAAACTCCTCATTGGATGCTGCTTCCATCATCTCTTTTTTAAGGTTTTTAACAATGGTTGAATATTTTCCTTGGAAAAACAGATCAATTTTGCTTATGATTTCAGCATAATCCTTTCTGGAAATTCTCCCATCACAAGGAGCATAACATAAATCAATTTGTGAGTTCAAACAAGGCCCATTCATATTTCGACAGGTCCTTATTTTAAATAATGATTTTAAAAATTTAACAGTTTGTTTGACTGAACCCACATCAGTAAATGGGCCGAAATAAATCCCATTTTTTGTTACATTTCTTGTAATAACTAATCTAGGAAATTCTTCATCAGTAATCTTAACATAAGGATATCTTTTATCATCCTTTAATTGAATATTATATCTTGGACGATGCTTTTTAATTAAAGTAGCTTCCAATATCAAAGCTTCTTTTTCTGAATTAGTTATAATATACTCTAAACTATCAAAATGACTCATTAAAATTTGAGTTTTGGGTCTATCAAGTTTTTCTCGAAAATAAGATTTTACCCTTTTTATGAGATTTTTTGCTTTACCAATATAAATAATGGTGTCAGTATTATCTCTCATAATATAGACACCAGGCTTATTTGGTAAATTGTCAGGAGATTTAACTTTAGTTGACATGAATTAACCTATTTAAGTTCAACAATATCATTATCGAGTTTAACTTTATTATTAGCAATCATTAAATCCAAAACACTGTTGATTCTTGCTGCAGTCTTTTTAGAAGTTGATCTAAAACCAAAGTTACGTGATGTTTCTTTTGCAACTTGTTTTGTTGTAACATCCTGTTTATGAAGCAATACGGTTTCAATATTTTTAGCAATTTCCTCATCTGAAATCAAATCAATATTTGGTTTATTCCTTTTTCTAATTACAATATTATTATTTGAAGCATCATATAAAAAGTCCCCAATCCTGATAATATATCCAGAGTTTTCAGCTTCACTTATTCCTTCATTAACACGTTTTTTCAAGGTAGCTCCTGCTCTTTTAATATTACATGAATCCCTAACAATGTTAATGACTTCTTTAACATGAATTGGACCTTCAATATCTACAATATCATTAATAGACTTAGCAACCTTATCTATGGATTGTCTGTATAATTCATCTGATGAATGCAATCCAATATCTTCAATATGGACATAATCAACAATTTCATCTTCCATTTTTCTTTTACCTGGAAGTCTATTATCATCAAAGGATTTGAATTGATTGTCTTTTCTGCGTCTTTGACGTTCAATTTCTTTATAATCTTCATTAGCACTCAATATAATATCTTCTAATGCTTGATCTTTAAGATCTTCTCTTCTTTTTTGCTCATGAACTGGAACAATGACTTCTTTTTCTTCTGAAATCTCTTTTTTAAGAGCATCCATCATCATTTCTTTTTCAATTCTAATCTCTTCTTGTTCGGCAAATGTTAATTCTTCCTCTTTTTCAATGATTTTATCTGAATCATCATCACTCGGCCTACTTAAATAATCCATAGGATCATATTCTTCAGTCCTATCAACAACAGAAACATAATCAATTTTAGTAGGATTTTCAATTTCTTTTAAAGATTTATTAATATATGTAATATCCTTTTTGATTCCTTTAATTGATTCTCTGACAGATTTTGGCCTTTCCTCTTCATAGTAGAAATTATTTTTTCTAAGTTTACTTTTTACATCATTTGACCCTTGGTAATAAGTAACACCATCCCCAATATTTTTGGAAGGCTCTTTCACATTAGGTTCTTCACTTTCTTTATCTTCAATAATCACTTCATCATTTTGAGGGATTTCTTCTTTGATTATATTTTCTGGTTCTGTTTTTTCATTATTTTCAACATCATCATTATCAAATACATCTTCAAGGAATTCTTCCATTGCCCTACCCACAATATCTGTAGCTTTTTTGTTAATTTCATCTTTATTCAAATCAGACAATTCATCAGTGAAAATATTCAATTCCTCTCCTTCAGTGTAATCCATTCTATGATTAGGTTTTTCAAGGATTACTTCCGGTTCATCTACATAATCATCTTTAGGAGTTGGCCTTTCAAGAGTTTCATCAGACAAATCATCATTGAAAATATTCCATTCGTCATCATCATAAACATGTTTAGGAGTTGGTTTTTCAAGATTATCACTAGATAAATTATCATTAAATATATTCAATTCTTCATCATCATAAACAATCTCAGCCTCAACAACTGAATCATCACTTGGAGCTGGTTTATATTGATAATCATCCTCATCAATTATTTCACCCCTAACTGTTTCAACTTCCTCTTGTTCAAAATGAGATTCACCATTGACAACATCAGAGATACGTGATCTTAAATTAATTCCTCTTCTGTGATGATGTTTTTGACTTTGAGGTTTTTCATTCACATCAAATTCAGTTTCATATTGAACATCATCTGACCTGAAATCAAATTTAACCTCATCATCTTCATCCAATACACGTTCATCATCATGACTGTGGTCAACATAGATATAATCCTCATCAGAACCTAAATCAACCTTATCATCATCCATATTTTCATTTGACATATTTTCAGTTTTTTTATCCTCAGAATGTTTATTTTCATAATCCTTATCAATTTCTTCATCTAAATTATATTTAAAATAGTCTTCTTCAGGAGTTTCATCATTGCTATGATCCACAATTATAACCTCATCATCTTCAACATCACTATAAGAAGACATGATTTCTTCATCCTGAACAGTACTATGATCATCAGATTTTACATTAACATTTTTATGTTTAGTAGATGTAGATTTAGAAACTTCATCATTACTATGATCAACAACGATATAATCATCAGAATCAATATCGACCTTACTGCTAAATTTAGGTGTTTTGAAACTTGAAGATGCATCTTCTCCTGAATCTAAATCAATTGGAGTATCTTCTATGATTTCATCATCAATATAATCATTAACTTTTGATGCAAATTCATTATTTATTTCATCATGTTTTTCACTGGAACTATCTGAATTTTTACTCAAATCCTTTGTAAATTTAGGAGATGAGAAAAATGAATGATTATTTTCATCTACTTCTTCTTCATTAGATTTCAAGAATGATTTAAATTTATCAGATATTATTTTAGAAATACCTTCCGGTTCATCAGAATAATCTTCATCTTCAAACATTTGAGCAGACTCATCTTGAGAAGTATCCTTCTCAAATCCAATATCATTGTTGACAGATTCAGCATTATCATTGAATTCAGATTTAACCTCATCAAATGCAACAGAGTTATCTTCAGAATCATGTTGCGCTTCAAATTTGATATCATCTTCAACAACATCTTTTGATTGGGTTTCATTCTCAGATTTAATATCTTGAGAGTTTTCACTCATTTCATCATTAACAAACTCAGAAGGAACATCCTCAAAATCAACATCACTATCAGAATACTCAACACTAACAAACTCAGAAGAAACATCCTCAAAATCAACATCACTATCAGAATACTCAACACTAACAAACTCAGAAGGAGTATTTTTTATAATATTATCTTCATTAATAGTAGTTTTTGAAGGTTCATCTTCAAAGAATTCAGCCGGATCAATTGAACTTACATCAATTGGTTTTTCTAAGAATTCAGCATCATCAACATTATCACTTTCATTAAATCCACTAGGATCAAAATCACCATCATCAACCTTTTCAACTTCAACGAAGTCTGCAGGCCCTATACTTTCAATATTGATTTCATCATGAGATTCCTGTTCTTCTTGAGCTTTTCTTTCTGCTTCCTCTTTTTCACGTGCAATACGCAATTCTTCAGCTTTTTTTTCAGCTTCCAATCTTCTTTTTTCAGCTAATTTTTTCTCCTCTTCAGATCTACGTTTTTCTTCTTCACGTGATTGACGAATTGATTTTTGAACGAAATCCAATAATTTTTTACGCCCTAAATCCCTATTTCTATACCAATCAGTTGACCATAAGTGGTAAAGCTTCCAACCAAGTCCATTCAATAATTGTTCACGTAATCTATCTCTATCACGAGCTACTTTACTTGAGGAATACATTTTACCATCCGTTGTGATTCCTAAAATATATTTTCCAGGATTTTCATCATCAACTATTGCAAGGTCTACTCTGAATCCTGCACAGCCAATTTGTCTATCAACTGTATAACCATTTTCTTCCAAGAAACTAGCAATTGCATCTTCAAATGGTTCTTTTGTATATGCATTCTGATTGTCTGTTCCCAATGTTAAGTTTTCAGCATATTCTAAAAATTCTTTTAATGATTTTACACCATATGGTGGATTTGCTGTTAACTTCATATCATAAGCTTTGAAGTTTGAAAATACAACACATTTTTCTCTTGCACGAGTAATTAATACGTTAAGCCTTCTTTCACCACCATTTTGGTTTAAAGGACCGAAGTTGAGGGACATTTTTCTGTCTTGATCATAACCATAACCTACACTGATTAAGATAACATCTCTTTCATCACCTTGGATTGTTTCGAGGTTTTTAACAAAGAATCTTTCTTCTTTATTGTCTGAGAATAATGGTTCAAATTCAGGCCTTTCTTTACGTCTTACTTCTAAAGCTTCTAAAATTGCATTTTTTTGAGCAACAGAAAATGTTCCAACACCTAAACTTTTTGTATCACCATATTTTTCAAAGTGATGGAAAATTTCATCTACAACATCCTGAGCTTCAAGAGGGTTTGCAGAAGATGATCCTCTGTGATATGCCGTATTTGGATTGTAATGGAATTTCAAACCAAGTTCAGGGTCATTATGTGAAGGTGAAGGATAAACTAACAAATCATTATCATAAAATTCCCTATTTGAAACTGTAATTAATGATTCATGGCGACTACGGTAGTGCCATTTAAGCATTTTAACAGGGAATGACAATTTACATAAGTGTAAAATACTTTCCATATCTAATGATGTTGCTTCCTCTTCATCACTTTCTGCATCAGACATTTGGTCAAAGAAAGAAGTTGGAGGTAATTGTTGAGTATCTCCCATTACAACTGCAGTTTTACCTCTCATAAATGCACCTAATGCATCTTCAGGTTTTACTTGACTTGCTTCATCGAAAATAACAACATCAAATTGCAATTCTTCATTTGTTGGATCTAAGTATTGTGCAATAGATAAAGGAGACATCATAAAACAAGGTTTAATTTGTTTTATCAACCCACCAGTTTTTTCCAGGAGTTTTCTAACTGGCATATGTCCACTTTTTCTTGTGAATTCACCAGCGAGAATCTTAGCTTGTGGATTTTCAGTTCCTCCAAAGATTTTTGGAATATTACTGTTTAATCTTTGATAAATCCTTTTACGATTCAATACCAAGATTTGTTTATCCAAATCTTTGAATTCACGAATTCTATTTTCATGAAGTTCACCAACAAATGTTGCAAGTTCATGATTTTCTACAAATAATATGTTTAATAGTGAATCTGCAAAGTTTCCATCAACTAATGCTTCAATATCTTCTTTTTTGATGTTTCTTTTCTCGATTGAATCCACAAACATCTTAGCATCAGATGACCTTAAAGAATTTTTGGTATTTAAATATTGAGACCATAAGTGAAGGCTTGATAACTGCCCCCTCCAATTATACAACTGTTCTTTCCATGCTTCAAATGGAACATCACCAGTTTCTCTTTTAAAGATTAATTTGCTTCTTGGATTTAATTTGTCTTTGAGTCTTGACAATACTCTGACAAATTCTTCACCAGCATCAATATAGTCTGCAAGGTCTCTTTCAGGTTGAATATCAAATAAATCTTTACTCATCAATTCTATTGTATTTTCAGAGAATGTTCCTTCACGTACAAGTGCAGTAAATTCATGCATCCAATTTGCAATAGTTTTTAAGTCATTAATATTTGCATTCAAATGCCAATATCCTCCAAAGTATTTTTGGCCTAATGCATTATTTGCTTCAATGTTTTTTCTGATTTTAATTATGGATTTTGCTTCTTGCAAATCTCTTATGATATCATCGACACTTCCAGAAACAGGAACAGAATAATATCTTTCAACAAGTTCAATGTGCTGTTTATTATTGAAGAATCTGAATTTCTTATTTGAAATGTTTCTTAACTCATAGATTAACCTATCAATATCCACTTGGAAAATACTTTGGTTAAATTTATTTAAATTTTCAGCATAATTTTGATACCTTTGGAGCTCCCGTATTAATTTAAATGCATCATCATTGTTATTATTCCATGCTCCTGATTTCAAGATACTTCCATCAATCAATTCTGCATTCTGAGATTTAATTAGTTCAAAAGCTGAAAGTGAATTTTGGAATTCATTCAATGTATCTGGTTTTTTGATTCCATAAATATCATAAACCCTTCCACGTTCAACTAGGAAGTTATCAAGAGAATACAATGAATCCCCAATCAACATTTCAATTTCCCTTAAGTCAGCAGGAAGCAAACTTTTTGGTGAGCATTTGCTCCAAGGATTTTCCTTAGAAATTGTTTGATATAATTCAGCTAAGTTTTCTAAAGATATTTTCAAATCATCCAAATCTTTTAAAGTGACTGATTCAGGATTGTTAAACCTAACTAATGGCATCAATACATTTTTTGATGCAAAATGATCATCAGCAGATTCTTTCATACCATATAACTGAAATGCTGATAAATTAACAGCAAATACAGGTTTATGAATAATTTGTGAATAATCATCAAGTTGACGGCGTAATGTCTCCAATTTACGAATTGTTTGATCAATGTTTAATGGTTCCTGAGACCTTACATTTGTAGCCTTTTGTAAATCCTTAAGGAATTTTTTCCTTCTTGTTTTATGAGAATGTAATTCTAGAACAAATTTACCAAGACCAACAGCAGTTAATCTGTCTTTTACAACATCAAGAGCCGCCATCTTTTCTGATACAAATAAAACTGACTTACCTTCTGCAAGCAATTCAGCAATTAAATTCACGATTGTCTGTGATTTTCCAGTTCCAGGAGGTCCTTCAACAACAAGGTTACGACCTGCTTTTACATCCTGAATTGCAGCAATCTGAGATGAATCAGCATCCAAAACCTGATACATATTTTGATATTCAAGTCTTGAGTCAATATCCTCTTCTCTGAATTCTTCATGGTCATTTTTAGCAGGATTAAAAATAGCTTGGATTAATTCATTTTTAGTCAAATCCACATTGTCTTCCCAAGCTTCTGGATTCAAGTCATTGTACATGACAAATTTTGTAAAACTGAAGAAACCTAAAGCTACATTATTATTAACTTTCCAACCATCCATTCTGCTTACTGCACGACGGACACTGGCAATATAATGATCAATTACTTCACCATATTTTTTAAATTCAAAATCAGGAAACTCAATACCTGCTTCCAACAATTTAGCTTTAAGTGAAATATTTGTTTGAATATCCTCTCCAGTCCATTCAAGATTGAATGATTCTCCAACCTTTTTCCTTTCCATTGCAACCGGAATTAACACTAAAGGAGCATTATTTCTTTGTTTTGGCTTTGCTTTATCAGTCCATTCTAGAAAACCTATAGCCAAATATAAAATGTTATAACCTTGCTCTTGAAGCATTGTCTTAGCTTGGTTATTGATGTAATATAATCTTTTTTGAAGCTCTTTTGGAGTCAGATCAGTAGCTAATTTCTTATCCCCTTCTGAAAACTTTGAAAAATCAAATGGAATATGATCCCATACGGAGGATTTATCTTCCTTTTTATCTTTCTTATTAGCTACAAAATACATTTTACTATCTTGTAAAACTAATGTCTGAAAAAGATTTACAGGAGTCTGATTTACTATTGTGATGGTTTTAGCTCTTGATTTAAAGTTAAGAAGTTGATTTCTTAAAGTTAAATCCAATAGCTCCTTACGTAAATTTTTGAATTCCTTCTCGATTATATTAGATGATTTGTTTAACATGATGACCCTTTGTAGTGTTTAAAAAATTAAGAAATACATTATTTAATTATAATAATATTAATTAATAAAAGTTTCTAAATGATATTAAAAAAAATTAGTTTAAGATAAAATAAGGTAAAATAAGTCGAATAAACTTAAATTAATAAGTTTTTAATTACGTTAAAACCATCCTGCAAAACTCAAATAACAAAACAGCAAAAATAAAGAATTGTAAAAAATATTTAAAAAACAAAATATGTTAAAAAATCTCATTTTTTAAATATTTAGTTTCTGCCTATAACTCCACGAATAAAATACTCATGAACTAAAGTATCCTCAGTAAGTTCAGGATGGAATGAAATAGCTAAATGAGGTCCTTGTTGAATAGCTATAATTTCATCATCTAAAACAGATAAAACTTTGATATCCTCTTTTGAGTGGTCATAATCATCAAGTGCAGGAGCTCTAATAAATACACCCAAATATTCTTTACCAAAAATTTCTATTGGACTTTCAAATGAATCTTTTTGTCTACCATAAGTATTCCTTTTAACAGAAATATCCATTAAACCAATTAGAGGTTGATCAAAGTCTGTTTTTTTACCAAGCAAAACCATACCTGCACAAGTTCCAAATACTGCAATATCATTATTCTTGATAACTTCGTCAATTCCTCTCTGATGTATCAATTTACCAATTACAGTACTCTCCCCACCTGATATAATCAAACCATCACATGTTTCAACATCTTCAGCATAGCGTACTGATTCAACTTCAACATCAACTCCCATGTTTTTTACTGCTTTTTGTGTTATGTCATAATGTTCACTAACGGCTCCTTGCAGATTCAATATTCCTATTTTTACCATCATAACACCCATATTTTAATAATGTCCAGATTTTGTTAATTTTTTACTTGCAATTTCAGAAGCGAATTCACCAGATTGCCTATCTGAATAATTATTCAATCTTTTAGATATATATGCTGCCATATAAGTATCCCCACAACCTGTTGAATCTACAATATGATTACATTTAACGGCATTAATTTTAATCTCATCATTATTAGTAATTATTCTAGAACCATGACTTCCATTAGTTATAATCATCTCATCTACATCAAAGTCCAAACCTATCATGTTTGCTTCATGTTCATCTAAAAATATTGAAGAGACACCTTCTAAAATACTATTTAACTTATTAAAGTTACCTAATTCTATTTCATAATTATCATTTACTTCATTGCCAGGGCTTCTCAAAAATCCCTGAACTGAAATAAAAATTGGTACATTGAAACTTTTTAAATATTCAATTGTTCCAATTGGAAAATCATACTTATTAAGTGGATTTAAAACAAATCCTTCAATTTCATCAGGCAAAACATCTTTTAAGTCATTTGGATAAATTGGGATATTGGCAAAATTACTTAACTGTTCCCTATAATCCATATCATCTTTATCAGGATAATAATTTATGAAAAAATGAGTATCCTCTTTTAGAATTACGTTTACTTTATCTTTACTTGGAAAATCATTTACTAAATTAACATCAGAACAATTTACAATAGCCAAATAATCCTTGTAAAATTTTTCAAATACAAAAGATTGGAAATATGTAGCCCCACCTATCTTTTCTGATTCTTCATCACCAATAATAACCAAATCATGTGTTACCGGACCAATAATAACGAGCACCATAATAGATTGCATTTAGAGGAATTTAAATTCCCCTATCTTGCATCTTATCAGCTGCAGTTAAAGTTGACATTTCAATACCTTTCATAGCCTGACCTAATCCTTTAGACACTTCAGCCAATACTTCAGGTTTGTCATAATTTGCAGTTGCTTCAACAATAGCTTTAGCAAATGCTTCTGGATTATTTGATTTAAAGATTCCTGAACCTACAAATATACCATCTGAACCTAATTGCATCATTAAAGATGCATCTGCAGGAGTTGCAATACCACCAGCTGCAAAGTTTACAACAGGCAATTTTCCAAGCTCTGCTGTTTTTTTAACTAAATCGATTGGAGCTTCAATTCTTCTTGCATATTTCCAAAGCTCTTCTTCTTCCAATTTTTGGATTGTTCTAATTTCACCCATAACCATTCTCATGTGACGTACAGCTTCTACAATATTTCCAGTACCAGGTTCACCTTTGGTACGAATCATTGCTGCACCTTCATCAATTCTTCTTAATGCTTCACCTAAGTTACGTGCACCACATACAAATGGAATAGTGAATTCTTTTTTGTTAAGATGATATTCTTCATCAGCAGGAGTAAGTACTTCACTTTCATCAATCATATCTACACCAAGAGTCTCTAAAATTTGAGCTTCTGCGATATGACCAATTCTTGCTTTTGCCATAACAGGAATGGATACTGCATCAACAACTTCTTCAACAATTGTCGGATCAGCCATTCTAGCCACTCCACCAGCAGCACGAATATCAGCAGGTACTTTTTCAAGTGCCATTACAGCAACTGCACCTGCATCCTCTGCAATTCCTGCTTGTTCTGCATTTACTACATCCATGATAACTCCGCCCTTTGTCATTTTAGCGAAGCCTTCTTTTAATATGTCTGTTCCTTTTTCCACCATATTTTTATTCTCCATTAATTCAACAATATAACAATTATTAATTAATATAACAATATTATACTCTTTATAATATATAAACTTAATATATAAATGTACAATATTAAACTATTAATGTACAAAATTTGACAATATACAAATACAATGCACATATTCATACATTATCAAAATAAAATGTATAAAATATATACTATAAATCTATAATATGAATAAGTATTATAAATAGAAAAATAAAAAGAAATAAAAAAAGTACAATGAATAAATAAAATAAAAAAAGTTATGAAAATGAATAAAATATGATATTTTTAATAAAATTCTATAGTAATATCTACAATATGATACTTAGATGCAATATCATAAATATCATTCTTAATTCTTTCTTGATTATTCCAATCATCAATTGAAACCTTTAGTGTTAAAACAGAATCAATACCATCAAGTGACCAAACATGAAAATCATCAAATGATTCAATACCATCAATATTCAATACACTTTCCTTGAATTTATTAACATCAAAATGATCAGGAGTTTTTTGAAGTAAAACTTCAAAAGACTTGTACAAATTCCTTCCAAGATTAAATATCAACCATAAAGCAATACCAATTGATATAAATGGATCCAAGGAAGGAGCACCATCCCAAAACATCAACACTAAACTCAACAATAAAATAGCCACCCATTCAAATACATCACCAAGCTGATGGAATAAAATTGCTTTTTCATTGAATGTTTCACCATCATGTAAACGATACACTGAAATTGATTTAAACATTATTCCCACAATCGCTACTATAAGCATTCCCCCAGCATCAACACCTTCTGGTGCAAATAATCTAGGAATAGCTTCATATAAAATTATAAATGCCATTATAATAACAAAAATAGAAATTATGACTGCACCAAGAATAGAAAATCTTTGATAACCATAGGAATATTTATCAGTTGAATCCTTTTGAGCAACATTTTCTAAGAACCATGCAAACGCAATTGAAATAGTGTCCGCCATATCATGAATACAATCTGCAAGTATTGCCATACTATTTGTTGCAAGTCCCCCTGCAATAACAATTATATTGAATGCCAAATTCATAAAGAAAACAAATGCTAAGTTTTCACCTGCTTTTTTGTGATGATGATGTGTATCTATTCTCATAACTTTAATATTTGAAATTACAATAATAAAAAAGTTATTAAACCATTGATTACAAAATAATAAAGTATAATTAAGTTATATTTATATAATTTAAAAAATGAAAATTATAATAGTGATTTAAATGGCATTAGTTGGAACAACAATATTTTCTCATATCCTTCCAGTAATTTGTGGATTCTTTGGAATAATAATGATAATTTCAGGATCCTTAGAAAACAACAAAAGTAAATTAGGATTAGGTGTAGTATTATTCATTATAGCTTGTGTATTCCCGTACCTAATTTTAAGTGTTCTAGTCTAGAAGGTTAACTTCACCTGAATGTAGGCTAGTTCCTATCAATACTTTTTTTATACCTAATGACTCTAATTCAACCAAAGAGTCTTTATTTAACCCACCAGCAATGATTAATTTTTCTTTCAAGTCTTCAAATTCATCAAGTAATTTTTTGTTATAACCCTTTTCAGTACCCACACCAGATATATCCAAAAGAATAATATCATTCGGGTCAAGCTCTTTTAAAATCTCCTTAAATTCAGACAAATTTAAATCTAAATGTTTTGCAAGCAATTCATCATTTTTAACATCAACACTAATTACAATCCTTTCCTTAGGATATTTTTCAAAGATTTTTCTCATCTCATCAATGCTTTCAAGTGTTTCAGTTGGAATAATAATTTTATATGCATAATCCAGGAAAAATTCAAATCCTTCACAGTTTTTAACTCCACCATCAAATATTACTGGCAATATTGTATTAACCATTTTAATATCGTTAATGTTGTGTCCAACTGATTCTATTAAATCCAAATCAGCAATATACATCTCACTAGCACCATTTAACTTTAAACCTTGTGCAATTTCAACTGGATTTGAAGATGAGGCAAAAACTGTTCTTAATGGCTGATAAGTATCCCTCATCCCAGATTTACCACTCACTGCCTGATGTTGCTTTAAATCTATAACTGGAATTTTTTTAATCATAATAATAATTATATAAAACAAGTATTAAAATATGAAGGAGGCGGATGAGGCAAATGTTTTTTAGCCTCATCCGAGTACTTAAAAATAATGATCAATTTAGAGAAATAAACTCATTTATGAGTCTCTATTAATTAAGTTAATTAACATAGTATTTAAATATTACTATTATAATTTATAAAAATTAAAGTATACTTGAATAATTAATTTTTAATATTAATATAAAAATTTAAACAAAATTATCAATTATTAAATCAATTTTTGACAAATAATAACTAAATTTTAAAAATAATAAAACACACTATTTTATGGTATCAAAAAATATTAGAATTTAATAAAATATGCTTGATAAATAAAACAGATTTAAAAGAGGAGAAGTTTGAAGTATGAAAGAGGGAAATTTGAAAGATAGAATACTATAATGTTTTGTCTTAATAACCATATGACAGTATATTTTACTTCAAACTCTAAATTATAATTTGTTTTACTCATATAAATACTTTTTTATAAAAAAGTATTACATATTTTAATATAAAATAATATAAAAGTAATACATAAAAATTTAAAAAAAAATAATTAAACTCTGAAATTATCGTCAATATATGAATCGAACTTCAAATAAGCTTCATCGATAGCTTGAACAACTTGATCTTGAGTAATTTCTGAAAGTTCATCAAATAAAACTCCAACATCAACATCAACATCTAACTGTTCATTTTCATAACTGAGAATAATATCTAAGTCTAAATCTTCCAATTCTTTCATAGAAATTGATTTTGAAACTTCTTTTTCAAGAATTTCCCCAAATTTATCAGAAATAGTGGATAAATCATCTTGTGATAATATTTTTAATTTTGACATAAAAATCGTGAAAAAAAGAAAAATAAAGTATTAAGCCTATTGGCCCATACCTTGCATAACTGATTGGATAGATGCTTGCATTTCTTCGAGTTTTTTCATAACTCTTTCTTCTTGACGGGACATGGTTTGTTTTCTTAAACCTAAAGTTTCTAATTTGTCTTCCATGTCAGATAATGCATCAGCATATTCAACTTTAATGAGTAAAGTACCAGCTTGTTTGAATACTTCAGTTGATTCATCAGTTTTTTTAAGTTCTTCTAAAGCTTTTTCAGTTTCTTGAATTTGAATTTCAACATTTTGAACTTGCATGCTTATAGCTTGAGCTTGTTGTTGTAATTGTTGAAACTGATTTAATTGTTGTTGAATGTTTTCAGGAATCTCCATATTATCACCTTAATAATTATTAAATAAGAATTAATTTGTTAAATTATTTATTTCTAAAGCTAATTTAATCCATTTAATTGCAGAATTAACAGAAGCTCTAAATGATGTGGAATCTTCTGCATCGATGTTGATTATAATATTAGATTCATCTAAATCAATAGTCATAGATGATCTAAAATCAGGAGCTGTGCTAAATTCTAAAATAATAGAATCATAAATAATCTTAGCCCGAGTATTATCTTCAAGTTCAATAACAATATTACTTCTAACCCTCTCAAGAGGACTTTCATCAATCATTTGAAACCTCTAAAATCTTTTTAACAGTAATTTTAAAGTTATTCATATCACCGAATTTATTGACAAAAGTAATATTAGCTAATGAATCCTCACTTTTGGATACTAATACATAATTGCTATCAGCATTATCCACTAATTCCAAATCTAAGATTTCACTTAAAATATTGAGTTCTTTTACTTCAGAAACTATTTTTAATTGAGAAGGAGCAATGTTCATCTTTTCTTTTTCTTCAGATGCTCCAATAATTAGTGTTAATAATAATTCGCCTTTATTGGAGTAAAATGAGATTCTACTAGGATTTCCTTTAATTTCATTTACAACAGCTAAATTATATTCTTCAACTTCTAATGCTTTTATTAATAACTCACGCATATTCATTTTACCTCTGTTGACAGAAGTGGAACCTGTAGCATGAGCTAAGTTCTTACAAAACTTTCTAGTTTTTTGAGAAGGTTTTCTAGAAGTTGAAATTAACATTTAAATCAAAAATAGTAAAAGAATTTAGTGAAAGCAGATGAATTATCTTGCTTTAATTATTCTAGTAGTCTCAGGTACATTTTTAAATAAAATCCTATATCTGCATTTAGGACATTTATTTTCTTCGTAACTTTTGTGATCTACTTCTGCTCCACAGCTCGGACACCTATACAAGGCCTATTCCTCCACTTTAATATCCCTAATACTACGTGCTGCAGATTTTGCCATAGGAGTTTGTGGAATGTATGCTCCTCCAGTGAATACTGCACCACATTTTCTGCATTTCCAAATTCCAGCAGCTTCTCTTTTTACGTAAGGTCTAGCACATTTAGGACATACATGATTTTTTTTCATGTTTTCTTCAATAATCTTTACAGATCTTTTAGCTTTTCTTCCGTATCTTGCACCGAACCTTCCTGTAATACCAACTTTTTTAGTTCTTGCCATTTATATTCTCTCCGTTAATAATAAAATTTAATAAAATATGTAAATTTATTTAATTTACATTGATTATGTCAAATAAACATAAAATTATCTAATATGATAATATTATACTATCTAATATTTAAATGTTTGCTTAAAATAAGTAATTTTAAGAAAAAACAAACCATTCACTATTAAATATAAAAATTTTGATGAGATAAAACTATTTCCTATAAATCTTTTATGTCATATGCTCGTCTCATCAAAAAATATTAAATAATATCCAACTAGTCGAGAGTTGGATAATTAGGACTTTCATTAGTAATTAACAAATCATGAGGGTGGGATTCTTTAATACCACTACTTGTAATTCTAACAAAGTTTGCTTTTTCTTGCATTGCTGCAATATCTTTTGCACCACAGTATCCCATAGATGATTTTAATCCGCCAACTAATTGGAATAAAATTTCAGCAACAGTTCCTTTGTAAGGTACAGCACCTTCAATTCCTTCAGGAACGTATTTAGTGTGGTTCATTTTACTTTTTTGACCTTGGAAGTATCTGTCTGCTCCACCATCGAATTCACTGGTCATTGCGCCCATAGATCCCATACCACGGTATTTTTTGTATTGTTTACCATTCATAACAACAATATCACCAGGAGCTTCAAGGGAAGCAGCAAGTAAATTACCGAGCATTACTGCATCTGCACCAGCACCAATAGCTTTAGCAACATCACCAGAGTATCTTATACCACCATCTGCAATAACTGGAACACCAGTACCTGCAGCAACATCAGCAACATCAGCAAGTGCAGTTAATTGTGGTACTCCAACACCAGCAACGATACGGGTAGTACACATTGAACCAGGACCAATACCTACTTTAAGTGCATCTACACCCATGGAGATTAAGTCTTCTGCAGCTTGTGCGGTAGCAATATTACCTACACATAATTCAGCATCAATATTATCTTTAATAGTTTGAGTATATTTAACAACATTCATGTTGTGAGCATGAGCACAGTCAATGGAAATAATATCTGCACCAGCTTGATCAAGTGCCATTGCTCTTTCTAAATCAAATGGTCCACATGCTGCTGCAACTAAATAGTTACCGTCTTTATCACGAGCAGCATTTGGGTATTGTGCTTGATTTAAAATATCTTTAATAGTAATGATTCCAACTAATTTGCCATCACGAAGAACAGGAAGTCTTTCCACTTTATTTTCATAAGCAATGTTTAATGCTTCTTCAGCTGAAACTCCTTCTTCAACAGTTACAACATCTGAAGTCATGATGTCTTTAACAGTTTTATTTGGTTCTGATTTTAAAACTGGTCTGATATCTCTTTTAGAGATAATACCAATAATTTTATCACCATCAACAACTGGAAGACCACTGATTAATTCATCTTGCATTTTTGTTTGCACATCAGCAATAGTAGAATCAGGAGTGATAGTTACAACATCACGAATAGTTAAATCTTCAGCATTTTTAACTTTTTTAACTTCTTCAACTTGTCTTTCTAATGTGATGTTTCTGTGAATTACACCTACCCCACCTTCTTGTGCTATAGCTATTGCAAGATCTGCTTCAGTTACAGTATCCATAGCAGCACTTAAAACTGGAATGTTTAATTTAATTCCTTTTCCTAATTCAATTCTAGTATCAATGTCTTTAGGTTCTACATAACTTGCATTAGGAGTTAAAAGAAAATCATCAAAAGTATAAGACATTCTTGCTTCTTGAACTTTTTTAGAAAATGACATAACAACACCTACTTATTTAAAATGAATCACATAATTCTTTAAGTTCAGCTACTGCAGTATGGTGTATTTTACCAGTATTTCTGTCACCACCAACACATGCAGCTCCTCTAATACCCACAACATCACAGCCGATGTCATGTAATGGTTTTAATTGATCTTTTTTAACAGATCCTGCAAGTGCGGTTAATAAACCATATCCATGAGCTTCTTCAACAAATTCTTTTAATTGATCTAAATCTAAGTAATCAAATAAAGTATGACCGTCTTTAACAGCAGTATCTAACATTGCAAGGTCGCATCCAGCATCTTTTGCAATTTTTGGAATTTCCATAGGACCAACAGCACCAACACGGTGTGCATCTGCATATCCTGCTGCTACAATAATAGTTTCTTCACTAATTTCTTTTACAGTTTTTACAACGCCTTCCATGACTTCAACAGCTTCATCATGGTCTTTTGTTCCATATAATCCAACTTTAATATAATCTGCTCCAGAAACGTGAGCACCCATTGCTGCAAGAGAAACAGTACCTGGTTTGTAAGGTACATCCCCTAAAGTAGCACTTACAAGCTTGTCTTCAGGAGTTAATTCTCTAATTTCCTTAATTACCCAAGGGAAATTAGCACCTAAAGAACCTTCTTTAGGATTTTTTACATCAACAATATCTGCTCCACCTTTAATAGATTCAAGAGCTTCTTCACGATTTATAGGACTTATTAATAGAAGCATAAATTTCCTCCAAATATTATATATTATAATAATATTACTACCTTATTACATATAATATTATTGTTTTTAAGGAAAATTTACTAAAAAAAAGAGATTTAAAAAAATAAGAAAAAATTAATATGGTGAATCTTTGTTAGAAACATTATCCTTGATTATACCATGAGCTTTAGGATAAAATCCAACATCAGTTGATAATTTTCTCATATTTTCAATAATTTCATTTGTTGGAATTTCAACAGGACAATTTAATGTACACAATCCACATAAAGTACACATGTATAATCCTGAATTGTAACATGTCTCATCATCTTCAATGAATTTTGACATTGCAACTCCACGACCACCCAAATAGTTATTAAATCCAAATTCATTTCCAATCGCATTATATACCGGGCAGTGAACCACACAATTTCCACAGCCTATACAATAAAGACATTCTGGAGTAGCTTCGCTTCTTCCATTATCCAATAATATAACTACAACTCTTTCAGCACCATACATATTTTTTAATAGCTTTTTTTCAATGTCTGCAGTTTTTGATGGACCTGAAATTACATTCATATATGAAGTAACATAGTTTCCAGTAGCAAATATTGTTTCAAGTTTTACAATGGATATTGCATCCTCCAAAGTAGGAACTATTTTATCAATTCCAGCTACAATTATATGCAAATCTTTTAAGGAAACTAGTGAAATATTACCCTCATTGTGCACCATTACAAGTGACCCTTCTTCAGAAGCTATTGCATTGGCTCCACTTATACCTACATTTGCATTTTCTAACCTATTTAGTACATCATGCCTTACTGTTTCCATGATTTCTCTTGGAATAGGATCCACATTAACATCCAAAGATTCATTTACAATTTCAGTAATGTTGGATATGTTCAAGTGTGAAGCAGGACCAGTTGGATGAACAGGTTTGTTATCTGTCTTCTTAAGTTGTAGAATTCTATCTCCAAGGTCAGTTTCAACAACATCAATACCTTTATCCGAAAGATGTTTTTTAATATTGATTTCACCCAATGTATTGGATTTAGCTTTTGCAATGGTATTGCAATCATATTCAGTAAGTAAATCATCAATAAATTTTAATACATCTTCTGCAGTTTCGGCCATTTTAAAATCAATGTCATTGCGTTTGAATGATTCTAAAAGTTCAGCCATTAATTCCTCATTATGTTCTATGGAGTACTTTTTAATTTCACGACCCCTAGAAATTAGTCTTTTGGTAGCAGCAGATTCCTTAATGGAATTTGATCTGTTTTTAACAGTATTAAATGATTTTCTCATTGTTTCAAGTTCACTCTGTTTCATCAATACCACCATATTTTACTAAAAATTCAGTTAAATCCAATACTTCCAAATCATCATTTTCCAGATTAAGTTTACAGAATGGACATGGAGTGACTAATGTTTCACAACCAGTTTCTTTTGCCTGTGCGATTCTTGATTTTGCCATTTGATCTGCGATTTCAGGATAAGCTGATTTTACACCACCCCCTGCACCACAACATAAACTATTTTCACGAATATTCTTCATTTCAACAAGATTAGCAACAGATTCAATTACTTCCCTCGGTTCATCAAAAACATCACAATGACGTCCTAGATGACAGGAGTCATGATAAGTAACATCAAAATCATTTTTAGATAATTTTATTTTATTCTCTTTGATTAATTGATTTAATAATTGAGAAATGTGAATTACATCTAATCCATCATAATCTTCTGTTAATGTTTTATAACATCCTGCACAAGATGTAATGATAGTTTCTCCTTTAAGAATTTCAGTATTCTTTTTGATTTGTTCTTGAGCTTCTTTTAAAAAACCTGTTCTGAGTAAAACTGATCCACAGCATTTTTCATCATCCAATATATGATAATCAACATTAGCCAACTTCAACAATTTTTCAGTTGCATCTTGAATATCTGGCAATTTCTCTCTTGCTGTACATCCTCTAAAATATAACATATTATTCCTCTTTATCTTTAAGGGATATTTCATTGCTTAAAGCTACTTCTTTGACTATTTTATTTATATTATCTTCCAGTTTATCAACTTTATAATACAATTTAAAAATTGTGTAAATCAAAACAGCAAATACAATTATTATAATAAAATCCAATCCACGAGTTATACCGAATAATTTAGCAAATGCAGTACTTGCATGTGGGAAAACAGCAAATACACTAACAAAAACCCAAAAAGCAACCCATAATAATGCTGTAATTAAAGAATCCTTTTCTTTTAGATACCTTAATAAAAACAATATAATACCAAGTATTGATATTATTGGAAATAAAATTGAATAAAATAACATATAATCACCTAAAATTGATGTTTAATCATTTGAATTAATATTTTCAATGCAACAACAACATTTGTTCCTTTAGCTTGAGTTTCAGGAGTATAAATTGTTTTTATTTTAACTTCCTCAAATGGGATTTTATTATCATTAACTTCACGGATAAATTCAGAAGAAATAAGATATCCTCTAGCATTAATATTTATTTTTTTCAAAGCATCGATAGTTATTGCCCTAAATCCGGTCTGAGAATCACTTACATCAACTTTGTAAAAAATTCTGGTAAGAATATTCATTATTGCATTAGCAATATTCCTAGTTATAGGCATGTCTTTTAATGGCCTAACTCCAATTACTGCTTGAGCCCTTCCAGTTACTAACGGTTCCAACACATTTTCCAAATCATTGGCATCATGTTGACCATCAGAATCCATATTAACAATATATTTTGGATTGTATCTTAAAACAGCACCAAATCCAGTTTGCATGGCCACTCCCACACCACGATTAATAATATGAGAATAAATGAAAATATTATCAGGATATTTCCTTTGAGACTCTTTGACAACTTCCAAAGTATTATCTGAAGAGCCATCATTAACAATGACCATTTTATATCCCTTTTCTGCAATCTCTTCAATCACAGGTTGGATTCTTGTAGCTTCATTGTATGCTGGAAGAATAACATATGTAGATTTTTTATCTTCCTCTGTAATTTCAAATCCCATTTTACACCTTTTTATAATGGTCCTGCATCTTCTTTTCCTTCACGCATTCCCATTCCAGCTTCTTTTCTCATTGCTTTTCTGTGATACATCATTTTAATTAAGTTTTGTGCATGTTCACGTGCTCTATTTTCAGCAAGTTTAGCAAGTTCTACTGGATCTTCTTCTTCATCCTCATGGACAAATACTTCCAAAATATGTTTATTTGTCATGAGCTGTGCATTAATAAGACCAGTTGATGCTTCATGAGCACACATCTTATCTTTTTTCATTGGCCCCGGCATTCCAAGTGCCATTACAATATCACAGTTTTCCTCTTCAATGAGAATTTTTGCAGTTACTGGTAAATCTTTCACTCCAGGAACTGTCTGACGGATAATTTTTAAATCATAAGCATTCTTTTTAAGCTCATCGATAGCCGCTCCAGCCATATCAAAACGAGCAAAAGTAGTATCACAAATTCCAATTCTCATGTAAATTCACCTTAAAAAAAGATATGTTTTTATTAATATAAATGTTTAAGTAATTTTAAAAAAAGAGTATAAAAATTATAAAAATTAATTTTTATTTAATAATTCTAGAAACTTATTTCTAGCCTCATCCAATGTCAATGGATAATCATTACTCATATCAATTCCATCAGATTCAAGTTTCTGGAACAATTCAGTGACAATTGGAACTTTCAAGTTTGCTTGTTCTAAAATTTCAGGTTTTGAGAAAATCTCTTTTGGAGTTCCTTCTGCAATCAACAAACCATCAACTAAAACAAATACTTTTTCTGCATATGTTGGAACCAAATCCACATCATGTGTAGAAATTATAATTGTAATTCCTTCATCATTAAGTTCCCTTAACAATATTGACAAATCAACTACACCTTGAGGGTCAAGACCTGCAGTAGGTTCATCTAAAACCATAATTTCAGGTCTCATTGCAAGAATTCCTGCAATAGCCACTCTTTTCTTTTGGCCTCCACTCAAATGATGGGGAGCAGTTTTTTCATATCCTGACATTCCAACACGAACCAAAGCTTGTTCAACCCTATCTTGAACTTCTTCCATGGGCAATCCCAAATTAAGAGGACCAAACGCAACATCTTCCTCAACTGTTGGTGCAAATATCTGATCATCAGGATTTTGGAATACAATTCCTACCTTTTGTCTGAATTTAAGCAAAGATTTTTTATCATACTTTAACTCTTCACCATCAATGATAACTTTTCCTTCATCCGGTCTGAAAATTCCATTCAAGTGAAGAAAGAGAGTGGATTTACCAGCACCGTTTTTACCTAAAAGAGCAACCATCTCACCTTTTTCAACTTTTAAACTTACTCCTTTAAGTGCTTGGTAATTTGTATCATAAGAATATTTAATATTTTTTACTTCTAACATTTAATCATCCCTTTTTCTTGGTTCATAAACTGGAAGTTCACCAGAATATCCTCTTGAATCCAGTGAATATTGCAAGGTTTCACTTTTATCGAGAGATCTTAAAAAGATTATGCTTATAAGAGCTGCTAAAGACTTAATTGAAGACCAATATGAATGATATCCAAGTCTTGACTCTTGTGCCTTTTGCATTGTATCAATTTCATTTAAAAATATGAAAATTGTATTATACATCAAAAGTGCAATTTCAATTAAAATCTTAGGAATTTTAATCTTTCTTAAACAGTTAATAATTTTTGCAATTGGTGTTGTTAAAGCTAAAAATCCCAAACAGGGAAGACAGCCCAATACTCTCATAAATGTGTAAACACCATAATGCCATGAGTCTGTAGTAACTACAATACTCCATATTCCTGTTTCATAAATAACATCTCCTTTTCCAAAGAAGAATATTAAAAAAATACAAGTTATAACAAGAAAAGCCATTGGAAGTGATAAGAATTTCAAATAAGACTTATAGTCAATCTTAGCAATAGATAATATGACAAGGGACATTACAACAAAAACAATAACATCAAAATACAAATTATCAAGTGCTAATGTAACAATTAAAAGCACTATTGTTAAAAACAACTTAAAATAAGGGTTTGTTTCTGTTAATGCATTATGATGCGCAATATAATCCATGTCAAATTTCATAAAATCACTAAATAATATTTAAAAAAAAAATAAAAAAAAGAATTATTCTTCTTTTTTACTTTGTCCTCTCCAGTAACCAAATGCATAACCAATAATGATTGCACCGATAGCTGCTTGAAGAGCGAATAATAAACTTTCTATTTCACCACTAGGTGGTTCCCATATGGATGAAAACCAAGGTGTGAAACCAGTTTGTTCAATAGCTTCACCTGCAGCGTCATCTGCACCCCCAAAATATCCATCATCTTCACCGTGACCGTTATACATTGCCAATGGTGCTACGAATAACACGATGCAAACAACTGCTAAAATAATTAATGTTGATGTTTTCATATTACCACCTTATGCCTCATTAGGAGCTAAAGCTCCGAGTTTATCTAATAATTTTGGTTTGTAAGCTTTTAATCTATCCCATATAATTACAGTCAATATAGCTTCACCAATAGCTAATGGTACTTGAGTTACTGCAAAAATAACTAAGAATTTTCCTAATGCTGCGCCAAAAGTAGGAGCAGGGAATGCAAATGATAATTGGAATGAAGTAGCTACATAAGTTAATAAGTCTCCTAAAAATGCTGCAAAGAAAATTGCAATAGTAGAAGAAATGTTAGCTTTGGTTAATCCTTTGTAAGCAATCCATGCAATGAATGGTCCAACGATACCCATAGAGAATATGTTTGCACCTAAAGTGGTTAAACCACCGTGAGCAAGTAAAATTGCTTGGAATAAAAGAACAATAGTTGCTAATACTGCAGTTACTGCAGGACCAAATAATGCTGCACCTAATCCATTACCACAAGGGTGAGAACAACTTCCAGTAACAGAAGGTAATTTCAAAGACGATAAGATGAACATAAATGCTCCACTTACAGCAAGCAAAGCTTTAGATTCAGGATTTTCATCTACAATTTTTTTGATTTGATAAATACCAAATGCAACAATGATGAATGATATAATAAACCATACTATACACCATTCTACTGGTAAATATCCTTCCATAATATGCATAAATAATTTCCTCCAAATAAAATTATCAAAATAATTTGATAAACTACTCAATAAAAACTTAATTATAATTAAAATAAAATAAAGTTTTATTGATAATAATAATATATACATTATCATATATAAATATTAATAATACTTTACACTAGGATTTTGTATAAAAGTAATAAAATTCACAAAATAATTAGTGCAAAAACATATAAATTTTAATAAAAAATTCAACAAAGTAGATAACATGAATATTAAAAACAACTTAATTTTAGCACTCGACGTAATGAGTGAAAGTGAAGCTATTGAAATTTGTGATTCAATTAAAGAGTATATTGACACAATAAAAATCGGTTATCCATTAGCATTATCCGAAGGTCTTGAAATTATAAATAAATTAAAAAATCAATTCGGATTTAAAGTAATCTGTGATTTTAAAGTAGCAGATATCGATGCAACAAACTCCAAAATATGTGATGAAACATTTAAAGCAGGAGCAGATGCAATAATCTGCCATGGTTTTGTCGGTACAGACAGTGTTCAAGCATGTCTTGATATGGCAAACAAACATGAAAAAGAATTATTCTTACTTACCGAAATGTCCCACCCCGGTGCTAAGATGTTTTTACAAAAAAATGCCGATGCAATCGCTCAAATGGGAGTAGACATGGGAATTACAAACTATGTTGCACCTGCGACTAGACTCGATAGATTATCTGACATAAGAAACATTGTTGGAGACCATGCATACATAATTTCCCCAGGAGTCGGAAAACAAGGTGGAGACGGTAAAAAAACACTTGAATACTCAAATGCAATCATTGTTGGAAGAAGCATCTATGAAGCAGAAGATCCAAAGGATGCATGCAAAAATTTAATTGAATCATTAGAATAGACCTAAACTATTTTAAGTAAAACAGATGAAAATTAAATTGTTTTTATAATATGAAACAAAAATTTAAAATGGGGTGAAAATTTATGTCTAACGAAGTAACAAAATTAATCATGGAAACCATCTTAGGATTAAACACTACTGCATTCGCATTCGTAGCAGGTTTTAGCTTGGAACGATGCAATTCAAAAATTAATTGAATCCGTTATCGGTACTGGAGATGCACTTCCTAGTTTATTCATTTACGCTATCGTTGTAACCATCGTTGCTGTTATTGTAACCGTTCTCATCGCTAGAGTGGCAGCTAAAATGGGTGTAGAACTCGGCGAATAAAAATAAAAATAAAAAGAATTTTAATATTCTTTTTTTAACTTCTTTTTTTAATTTAATCTTTCAAAAATAATTTCTGCAATTAAATAAGCTATTTCAAAGGATAAGAAGCATAAAAATATCCAAATACTGAATACACCGCTAATAGCTAAAAGTAAAATTACAACTTTCATTACAAACCTATATTCAAAAAATAGATTTAAGAATTGGTTATCTGTAACTTTTGATATTAATTCATGTCCAACTTCATCACCAAGAGCAGCCAATATACAAATTAACAGGACAACATAACTCAATTCTGGAATTCCAAATATGAGACATATCAAAACAAATAAAGCCAATGTTATAATATGATGTATTCCATCCACTTTAAAAGCTATTAAATTACCAATTAAAATAGCTATAAAAATATATGCTGCCTCTATACTATAAATTGTAGCAGAAGCGGATGTAATTGCACATAAAACACCAAAAACACTAGCAAATTTTAAATCATTATTATCATCAAACAAATCATCCGAATATTTCATGAAAAATCCAGACAATAAAAATAATATTGCTAAAATAATATAATCCATCTAATCACTGTTTATTTTATCTAATGCAGATGCATAGATTAATGGGAAAATAACTGTAACATCTCCAACAACACTTGCAAGATTAGATCCACATTTAGCTTTAGCCCATGATTTTGCTTCTTCAAGCGGTGCACCACCTAAACTACCTGCTTCAGGCCTATCCATTGTAATTTGAATAGCGGAGTCAAGACCACCTGTAATTACATTAGATGCTAATGTATAATGTTTAGTAAGGCCTCCCCCTAAAAGGATTGCACCAACTTTTTGTGAACTGAATACAATATCTGATAAGTATGGCATGTCACCTGCAGCACTTATTGTAAAATCATGGTCTTGTGAGAAAATCCATAGTTGTAACCCAATCATTGAATCAATAATTCCTGGAGCAAAAATAGGGACATTATTTCTTGAAGCACTTGCGATGAATGAGTTTTCATCTTCAACTAAAAGACCTATTTCATATAATAATTCTTGAATTGAAATAACACTTTTTTTAGCAGCTATTTTCTCAAATACTTTAGTTATTTCAGTTTCAAAGATAGTAAAATCATCAGAACCAACATTAATATCAGCAATACGACCTATGCCCTCTTCATTTAATTCTTCATCATCTTTTCCTTCATGACGATAATGAGCACCACCAAATGCTTCAACAAGATCGTGTGTTAGATTAGCCCCACTTGATACAATTAAATTAACATGCCCTTCTTTAATCATTTTTGATACGACATTCCTCATACCCCCAGGTATTAAAGGACCTCCAAGACTCATGAAAACATTCATATCATCATCTTGTATCATATCAACTAAAATATTACGTGCACGAGCGACTCTACCTGCACCTAAAACACCTGATGCATCGAAATTATCAATTAAATCTGATACACTCATATTACTTTCTACATTAATTTGGTTAACTTTCATTAAAAATCACTTAAAAATTAATTTGTAATTATTGGGAATTGATCTAAATTAGCAATGATATTTATTAAATCTGTTCTTGTAACAATTCCAAGCAAGTCTTGATTATTGTCCGCAACAATCAATCGGGAAATTGACTTTTTAAGCATTACTTCAATTGCATTAGCTATTTTTAAATCTTCATTAACAATTATAAGGCTTGTTGACATTAATTCACTGACAGTGAACTCTTCTTTATCCTCAGCTATTGTACGAACAAGATCAGATAATGTAAATACTCCAACTACTTTTCCATCTTTCATCACAGGAGCACCATCAATGTCATGTTCCACCATTTTTTTTGCTGCATCTTTTATTGTGCAATTCATTTTAAAAGAGATTACATCACGGCTTGCAATTTCACCAACAGTTTGTTTTGGAATACTTCTAATGGTTTTAGTATCAAGTAAAAGGATATTATTCATATCATCACGACCAACAATTGTTCCAAGAATTCCTAAATTGTTTACAGGAGTTGGCCCAATACTAATAGTATCCCCTAAAGTCAAATCTTTAATACTTCCTAAAACTTTAATTGCAGCTTCACATTCACTAGGCTGTGGAACACTAGTAAATTCAATTTTTGCAACAGTAATATCCTCAACTCTTTTTCCATTTTTAAATATAGGCACTTTAGAATCTTGATCTGAAACTGTGATATTTAAAGAATGATAAGCTTCTATAGTTGGTTTATATCCTCCTCTAGGACCAGGTACACCTTTAACTAGACCTAAACTTCTTAATGATTGCATTTGATTACGGATTGTTCCAGGATTTCTTCCCATAACCTCAGCAATATCTTCTCCCTTAATAGATTTACCATTAGATGATTGGTATAAATTAATTAAGGTTTGTAAAATTTCCTTTTGAACAGATGTTAACATATTTAATCCCCTCAAATAATTAATAATATTATTAATTTATGTCATGTATAGTTTATAAATGTTAACGATTTATCATGATGGTTTTAAATAGAATTTATGAATAAAAAAAGAAAAAATCATTTGTGATGAAGTTCACAACTTCTTCTAGATAATGCATGTTTGTGAGCATGCATATGTTTGATTCCATTATCAGTTTTGATTTCATCAAGTATCTGAACATGTTCATGGGAATGTGAATGTTCCCCATCATTATGGAAATGATAATGAGAGTGCTCTACATTTTCAATATCCATTTTCTTAATTGAATCATCAAAGTGCCTATCATAAAGTAATGCAGCATTTAAAACAACAAGACAAGATCCTGCATTATGAACAATAGCACCTGTAACTGGATTTAATAAACCTAATACAGAACAAATTATTGCAACAGTATTGATTGTCATGGAAATTGCAATGTTTGCCTTAATTGTAAATAATGTGGAGTTTGATAGTTTTTTAAGATATGAAATTTTTCCTATATCATCACCCAAAAGAGCAATATCTGCTGCTTCAATAGCCACATCACTTCCAACTGAACCCATTGCAACACTAACATCTGCAGTTTTTAAAGCAGGTGCGTCATTTACACCATCACCAATCATACAAACATTTTTACCTTCTTTTTTAAGTTTTTCAATCCAATCAAGTTTTTCTTGAGGAAGTAAATTTCCATAAACTTTACCAATTCCAACTTTTGTGGCAAAATAATTAGCAGTTTCTGTGTTATCTCCTGTGAGTAATATAGTTTCAGCACCTAACTCATGTAATTTATCAATCATATTTTTAGAATCTTCACGAATTACATCAGATAAACCAATCAATCCAATGACTTCATTATTTAATGCGACAATGATTGAAGCTTTTCCTTCATGTTTTAATATGTCCAAATAATTGTCAACATTTATATTAATACCATTCTCCCTTAAGAATTTTGAGTTTCCTGCATATACCCTACCATAAGAATTTATACATGTAACTCCTTTACCAGGATACATTTTAAATTCATTTGGTTCTTCAATATCAATTTTTAATTCTTTTACATTGTTAACAATAGCTTTAGCCAAGGGATGTTCACTTAATTTCTCGCATGAAGCAGTTATTTTAAGTAAATCTTCATCAGTCAAATCGTCACTTAATGATATGACATCAGAAACTTCCAAATTACCATAAGTTAAAGTTCCAGTTTTATCAAATACCAATGTATTTAATCCACCAAGAGTTTCTAGTGCTTCACCAGATTTAATAAGCACACCATATTTAGTTGCTTGACCAATAGCTGCCATAATTGCTGTTGGTGTTGCAAGTATTAATGCACATGGACAGAATACAATTAAAACAGTTACTCCCCTTTCAATATTACTTGTAACAATCCATGCAACAATAGCAATTAATAATGCTACAGGAACAAGGATTGTAGCCCATTTATCAGCAATTCTTTGTGTTGGAGCTTGTTTTTCATCAGCTGATTTTACTAGATCAATTAATTTTTGAAGTGATGAATTTTTACCCAAACTAGTTGCTTTAATATCAATAGCACCATAAAGATTCATAGTACCGCAGAATACTTCATCTCCAACTTCCTTATCAATAGGTAATGACTCACCAGTCATGATTGATTGATCAAGTGATGAAGTACCAATCACAATTTCACCATCAACAGGTACACTTTCACCTGGAAGAATTCTTAAGATATCACCTATTTCAATTTCACCAACTGCAATTATTTCTTCATGACCATTAGTGATTTTTCTACCAGTTTGTGGAGTTAAATTAATAAGATTTCTTAAACCTTTTTTAGCTCTTTCAACTGTCCAATCTTCCAGAAGAGCACCTAATGCCATAATCCATGCAACTTCACCTGCAGCAAATACCTCTCCGATTAAAAGTGATGCAACCATAGCTATTGCAATCAAGAGTGCTGATGAGATCCATTTTTCACGAATTAATCTTGACATTGCCAATGTTAACATTGGAATACCACTTATTATTACTGTACCCCATGCAGGGTTTAAATAAATTGGAGTGTTAACTCCAAAAATCATAAAAATAACTGCAATCAATAAAAATATACCAGAGATAATGGTCATTTTTAATCCAAATAGAAAATCAGTTATTTCATCTATCACACAAAACACCTCTAAATATTACTTTTTTTGAATTTATTTAAATACTCAGTATTACTCAAAAAATTTTCAATAGAAATTCCAAAATTTAAAACTATTAAAAAATCAATCCAGTAAATACCAAACAACCAAAAAAGTATTACTTTTTTTGAGTTTATTTAAATACCAAGTATTACAATTAATAATTTATTCCAACACATATAAAAAAATTATTACTTTTTTTTAATTTATTTATATACTAAGTATTACTTAAAAGAATTTTAAAAAAAATATTGAAGGTTTAATGCTTCATAGCCAAATCCATTATGCTAAAAGCATCCCCTTCTTTTCTAGGTGTTGGACTACCCAAACCAAATGCTGAACGAGCAAATTCCTTGTTCATTCTTTTTGAAACTTCATCAAATATCATTTTATATGCAGTACATTGAGGATCAACTGCTTTAGGTGTCTGATATGCAACAATAGCATTGTATGGACATCCTCCTTCACAATATTTAACATGTTTGCATTTTTTACAGTTTTCATCAACGTAATCTCTAAATTCCTGAAGTTTCACCCAAGCATCAGACTCTTTTAAATCATCAAAACTTGGATTATCACTGACATTTCCCAAAACATAATCAGACATTCCAACAAATCTATAGCATGGATAGATTGAACCATCAGAACCTACAGCAAGAGTAGTTCCAATACAATCTGCAAATGTACACAATGTTCCTCTTCTTCTAAGTGAACTTTTACAGATATGATCCAAATCCATAATGGAAAATTTATCCAAATCATAGAGATATTTATCCAACCATTCAATTAGGAGTTTTCCATGTTCTTTCTGTTCAAGTGCCCATGGATCTGCATTGTCTCCGCGTAAAGACGGCAAAGCTGCGTGAATTTTAAGGTTCATTTTTTCATTTTTAAAGAAATCATATAATTCATCTGAAAAATCCTTTGAATAATCAGTTACAGTTAAAACAAAGTTAATTCTCATTCCCTTGTTTTTAGCAGCTTCATATCTTGCCATTGTTTTGTCAAAGTAACCTTCTCCCCTTTGATAATCATTGATTTCTTTTGGTCCATCAATACTTGTACTTACAACAACATTGTATTTGACGAACAAGTCAATTAATTCATCAGTTAAAAGCCAAATATTACTTTGAAGAGAAAATCCTTCGAGATTAGGTAATGCAGACAATTTTTCTAAAGCCATTTTGTAAAAATCATAACCTGCAAGAAGTGGTTCACCACCATGGAAAGTGAAATGAACTTTATCATCCCTAAAATCATCTAACCAAGTTATAATATGATCAATAATGTCAAGGCCCATCATTTCTTTTTTATTTTCAGAACCCCAACAGTATTTGCATCTTGATGGGCAATTTAGGGTAGGAATAATCATTACATGGAATGTCATTTTAACCGTAGATTTTGTTTAATTCATTTAATAATTGTTTTTTCTCATCTTCGTCCATTTTATCGTTTACGAAGAAAATATAACCACATTCTTCACATTTTACAGTATCCATTTCTGCGTGAGCTCTGTGATTATCTAACATTTTTCTGTGAGCTATTTTATCTTTTGAACCACATTTTGGACATGGTGCTAATAATTCTTCGAGTTTCATTTTTTCACCTTAATAGTAATTTATTTTTAAAATATATAATAATATAGTTTATAAAAAAATAGTAAATTAAATTATTTATTTAATAATTTAACAAAAAATTTGTAAATAGGAAAACCAACGTGTCTAACAAAGAAGAACAAATATTTGACACCAGGAAATTCAAATTCCCTTTTAATTTTTTCAAGTTCTGCAATAATATCCAAATTTTGAGGACATTTTCTTAAACACTTACCGCATCCATTACATTTACCTGCATTACCACTACTTCCCATTATACCATAAACATATTGATAATAGTCCATTAGAGAAGGATTTATGAAACCTTTATGATTAAATAAAAACTTTTCATTATATATTTTCATACATTCGGGAATGTTTACACCTTGAGGACAAGGCATACAATATCCGCATGTAGAACAATTGATTTTTAATGAATTTCTCATTACTCTTTTAGCAAGTTCAACTGTTTCCAATTCTTCAAAAGACATTGACATAGGTGTTGTTCTTCTTGCAACATCCAAATTTTCATTCAATTGTTCAAAATTATTCATACCTGATAAAACACAAGTAACATTGCGATTATTTAAAACCCATTCCAATGCCCACTGTGCATTACTTTTATTTGGATTAGATTTTCTAAAAACTTTTTCTACTTCTTCAGGCATCTTACCCGCAAGGATTCCTCCTTTTAAAGGTTCCATTACAAGAATACCCATTCCTTTTGAAGCAGCATATTCAATTCCTTCAACACTGGCTTGAATATTTTCATCAAAATAATTATATTGTACCATTACAATTTCCCAGTCATAGCAATCCACAACATCCCGGAATTCCTCTTTAGGTCCATGATATGAAAATCCAATATGTTTTATTTTACCATCAGATTTTGCTTTTTCAATGAATTTGATTAAATCCCTTTTTAATAATCGATTCATATTTTTTAAATCAACACTATGAATCAAATAATAATCAATACAATCAATATTAAGTCTCCTCAATTGTTCATCCAAAAGAGGTTCCATATCATCATACTTTCTGACATTAATTGCAGATAATTTAGTACATATTTTAACATTAGATCTTATGTCAGGTAAAATTTCACCGAGAAAAGTTTCACTGTCCCCATATAAATAAGCAGTATCAATGAAATTAATTCCATTATCAATTGCATGAAAAATAAGTTTTTGGGCTTCAGCTCTATCGATTTTACCGTTTTTTAATGGTAAACGCATAGCACCAAAACCAAGAGGTGAAATTTCATCCCCTGTTTTTTTAATTAATCTATATTGCATAAAAAATCTTTAAAAATAAAGTTTGGAGTAATTAAACTCCATTAATCATTTCTTTCATATATTCAATTAAGTCATCCTTAGACTCAGGATCTTCTAATGCGAATTCAATTGAAGTTTTTAACCATTCAAAACGATTACCAATATCATAGGTTTTTCCTTCAAAAGTAACACCATAAATTGAATCCAATTTTTGAAGCGCATCAGTTAATTGAATTTCTCCACCAACACCGGGTTCTGTTTCATCAATTTTATCAAAGATGTCGTGTGTTAATACATAACGTCCCATAATAGCTAAATTAGATGGTGCTTGATGAGCCAATGGTTTTTCAACAAGTTTAGTGATATTGTAAATATCTTTTTCAACTTCATCTCCTTTAATAATACCATATCTTTCCACTTTTTCTCTTGGAACTGCTTCAAGAGATATTGCAGAAGCATCATACTTCTCATAAACATCAATCAATTGTTTTGTGCATGGAACTGGTCCTTTAGTAATTGAATCCCCAAGCATTACTGCAAATGGTTCATCACCCACGTGTTTTTTAGCACATTTAATTGCATCACCTAAACCTTTTTGCTCTTTTTGTCTTACATAACAAATATCAGCCAAGTCAGTGATAGCACGAACTTGTTTTAAACGATCATCTTTACCAGCACTTTGTAAAGTCTGTTCAAGTTCAAATGATTTGTCAAAATGGTCTTCGATAGACCTTTTATTTCTACCTGTAACAATTAAAATATCATCAATACCAGATGCAACTGCTTCTTCAATAACATACTGGATAGTTGGTTTATCAAAAACAGGTAACATTTCTTTAGGTTGTGCTTTAGTAGCAGGTAAAAATCTTGTTCCAAAACCTGCTGCAGGAATTACAGCTTTCATAATTTATCACCAAATAATCTTTAATTATGTATAATTTTAATCTAATTATTATAAATAGATTAGTAAAAATAGCAATAAAACATCACAAAATAAAGTATAAAAAAATAAGTTTATAAAATGGTGCGGGAGACGGGACTTGAACCCGCGAAGGGACTGACCCACTAGGCCCTCAACCTAGCGCCTTTGACCGCTCGACCACCCCCGCATACACAAAAGTAGTTATTATTAAGTATATTTGTTAACCTATATAAATGTAACTATTATTAGACTAATTTTATAGTGACATCCATAACTTTTTCATTTTTTAAATCCTCAATCAAATCCGCATCAAGATCCTTTGCAGCCTTATCCGCCTTAATCATCAAAGTACGAGAACATGTATAATCACTAGTTCTTGAAACAATGTCAGTTGGATGAGTTAAAGTTAAATCTTCATGACCAAAACCTACTATCTCATCATGTCCATTCTCAGTATCCAGAATAACAGTTATTTTAGTGTTGGAATTAGCTATTTTATCTTTAAATTCTTGTGGAAAATCAAACATAGATTTATCCATACTTGTTCCAATAATACAATCTGCAGTTAGACCAATTTCAACATCCTTAGTTATTTCAAAAGTAGATTTATGGAGTGAAGTGACATTTTTATGTCCCTTGGTTTGAAGTTTAAAAATCATAATTAATCATTAGACTTAAAAATTAATAAAAGTTTTCGTGTGAAATACATCAAAAAACGAAAGATATTTTCAATAGTTCAAAGAACAAAATAAAAAAATATAATATGTAATTTTAATTAAACAAAACAATATAATAAAAATATATAAAATGAATAGAGTAATCTACATAAAACTCCAAAATTATAATATAATTATGAAAGGTTGTTATTGTTTAATAATTAAAAACGATTCAAAAAAATCAATTCAAATTGGTAAAAAACTAGGAAAAATACAATTTGAAGAGGGTTTTTATGTATATGTTGGATCAGCCATGAATTCATTAATGGCAAGAGTAAAAAGACACTTAAGTGAAGAAAAGAAGCTTCACTGGCATGTAGATTATCTATTGAAACAAACAGAAATTACTGATGTAATCTACAACGAATCAACTAAAAAAATAGAATGCAACTTATCACAATTTATTGCAGACAATACCACCGGAATTACAGATTTCGGATGTTCAGACTGTGACTGCAAAAGTCATTTATACTACTTCAAAAATAGAAATGAAGCTATTGAATGTGTTTTATCTGCTTATGATTCAATAAACATGGAATGTACATTTTTTAAAAGACAATCAGACAATATTTCATAAATTAATTTATTTTTAACTCTTTTTAATACTATGAAAAAGATTATTAACATGAATAAATAACATATAATAGGAAACTTATTTTGAAGTCAAAAATTATTTACTTCGCACGATTTATCCCAATATTTTTATAGTGATTATTATGATTAAAATTGGAATTTTAGGTTATGGAAATATCGGCCGTGGAGTCGAAGCTGCTGTAACCAACGCAAAGGATATGGAACTTGCAGGAGTATTCACAAGACGTGACCCTGAAACTGTTGAAACTGAAACTGATGTAAAAGTATACAAAATTGACGATTTATACAACATGAAAAATGAAATTGATGTATTAATGTTATGTGGTGGAAGTGCAAATGATTTACCTGTACAAACCCCTGAATTTGCAAAATACTTCAATGTAATTGATAGTTTTGATACACATGCAAAAATCCCAGAACATTTTGAAAATGTTAACAAATCTGCATTAGAAGGAGACAACGTAGCTGTCATCTCAGTAGGTTGGGATCCTGGTCTTTTCTCATTAAACAGATTATATGCACAAGCAATTTTACCAAACGGAAACGATTACACTTTCTGGGGTAAAGGAGTATCCCAAGGACACTCTGATGCAATCAGAAACATACCTGGAGTTCAAGATGCGCGCCAATACACAATTCCTGTAGATAGTGCTCTTAATGCAGTTAGAAATGGGGAAAATCCTGAATTAACAACTCGTCAAAAACATACCAGAGACTGTTACGTTGTAGCAGAAGAAGGTGCTGACAAAGAACAAATAGAAAAAGACATTGTGACAATGCCTAATTATTTCGACGAATACGATACAACAGTTACTTTCATTACCCAAGAAGAATTAGATGCAAACCATGCAGGAATTCCTCACGGAGGTATTGTATTTAGAAGTGGTACAACAGGTTTAAACAACGAAATGAACCACATTATTGAATACAAATTAACTTTAGATAGCAACCCACAATTTACTGCATCCGTTTTAATCGCATATGCAAGAGCTGCATACAGATTAGCTGAAAAAGGTGAATTTGGTTGTAAAACTGTATTTGATATTGCACCAGGATTATTACACCCTGAAAGTGCAGAATACCAACGTAAAAACTGCTTATAGTTTTTACTTTTCTTTTTTTATTTTAGTTATTTTTTATTACTTTTACATATTTTATTTTTATGCCATTATTTGAAAACTTTTTTTCATATTCAGTCATTACATTAAACCTATTTTCTTTATGCAGATCATGACTAATTTCTTCTATTTCATATCCATATTCTTTAAAACTCTTTAAAGAAAATTCAAACAAACCATCATTGTCTGTTTTCATTATAATCTTTTTACAATTTTTATCTTTAAAAAGTTCATCATAAATTTTTAAATAAAATTCATGAGTGAGTCTTCTTTTAGCATGTTTATTTTTTGGCCAAGGATCAGAAAAATTCAAATAAATTGTGTCAACCTTATCTTTCAATAAATCAATTGAATCTTTGGCATCCATCCTAACTATACGAATATTATTTAAATCATAATCATTTATTTTATTTATAGCAATGCTCAAAACACTTGAATGCATTTCCATACCAATATAATTATAATTTGGATTATTTAAAGCCATTCCAATAATAAAATCACCTTTACCCATACCTATTTCTAAGCAGATCTTATTATCATTGTCAAAATCAATACTGTCATTGATTAAATAATCACAATTATCAATTGATTCATCTTTAAATGAGGGAGTACGCATTCTCATATTACCACTTACAAAATGTGTATTGCATCGTTAAAATTAGTAAAAATAAAAAAATACAGCCATAATAGCTGCACTATAAATTTCTTAGAAAATAAAACCTTTCTTCTTTTTATATCTATATGAAATTCCAAAAGAATTTAAAGCAATATCTTTTAAAACTTCCAAATCACTATCTTTAATAGAAACAACTTTTTCCCATTCACTTTCAAGTCTTGAAATTTCATTTAAAACTTCAACACCTTCAGAAGTTAGTGAACAATCAAAAGCAAGTCCATTCTTTGGATTTAAATCAACTTCAATTAATCCTTTTCTAGCAAGTTTTTTGTATTTCTTTAAAGACAATTCAAGATGCATGTTAAATAAATCATCTTTTTCTGCATTTTGAAACTTTTTAATTCTAATTTTCTTGTGATGTGGCTTTTCGTGTTTTTCAACTTGTTTTAAAAGTTGTACCTGACGTTCATGCAGATTTACACTCAAGTTTTCAAGGACATAAGATTTTTTAGAATCTTCAATGATGCAAACCAATGAAGAAGCATCCATATTAGCAATTACATCTTTGTGAGGATGTGCCATGATATCACCTATTTCATTTGTCCGAATATTCCCCTCATAATTCCTTTAGTAACTTCACGAGCAGCAGTGTTCATTGCTTGTGTTGCTGCTTTTTCAACCATTTTTTGTTGTGGAGATTTTTTAGCCTTTTTACCATTTGCTGGTTGTTGACCTCCCAAAACAGTTCCTAAAATATCTCCTAAACCGAATGCAGGTTGATTATTCTGTGCTTCAGATTGTTCCTTATTTTGAACTTTAACCTCTTCAATGATTTGTTTATCAACTTGAGGAACTTCACTTTCAACATTAGGATTTGAATCAATTTTGTTTAATAATAATTCATAAGCAGATTCACCATCAATAGCTTCCCAATATTTAGATTTAAACTCTGAAATATCAATTAATTGACTTCTTAAATTATCATCAATCGCACCAATATAACTTTGAGGAGGTACAATATTCACTTTCTCAACAACACTTGGTGCACCAGTTTCATCAAGAACAGAAACTAATGCTTCACCAATTCCCAAATTGGAAATAACTTCTGCAGTATCGAAATTAGGGTTAGGTCTGAACGTTTCAGCAGCTACCTTGACTGCTTTTTGGTCTTTTGGAGTGTATGCATGAAGTGCATGTTGAACACGATTTCCAAGCTGTGCTAAAATATCATCAGGAATATCTGCAGGAGATTGTGAAATAAAGTATAAACCTACTCCTTTTGATCTGATAAGTCTTACAACTTGCTCAATCTTTTTAGCGAATTCAGGAGACATGTCATCAAATAATAAATGTGCTTCATCAAAGAAGAAAACAAATTTTGGTTTGTCCATGTCACCTACTTCAGGTAATGTTTGATATAAATTAGTTAACATCCAAAGCAAGAATGTTGAGTATAGTTCTGGAGATAAAGATAATTTTTGAGCATCCAATATGTTGATTACTCCTTTTCCATTATCATCCAATTGTATGAAATCATTGAGTTCAAGTGCAGGTTGTCCAAAGAATGCATTTCCACCTTGATCTTCTAGTGTAATTAAACTTCTTAAGATAGTGTTGGCTGATTTAACAGCAATTGCACCATATTCTCCTTCATATTTATCTTTATTTTCAACAACATGATTAATCATTGATTTTAAATCCTTAATATCAATAATTAAAAGAGATTCTTCATCAGCAACCCTAAATACAATATTTAACACACCAGATTGTGCTTCAGACAAGTTTAGAATTTTTGAAAGTAATTGAGGACCCATTTCAGACAAAGTTATTCTTACTGGAAGACCTTTATCACCAAATAAATCCCAAAATTCAACAGGATACTCATGGAAATTGAATCCCATATCATTCAATGAAAATGCTTCCACATTTTTAGAGATAATTTCGTTTGGAGAACCTATTTTTGCAAGTCCTGAAATATCTCCTTTCATATCAGCCAAAAAGACTGGAACTCCCAAATCTGAAAAAGATTCAGCCAAAACTTTTAAAGTAACAGTTTTACCAGTACCTGTTGCTCCAGCTATTAAACCATGCCTGTTAGCTAGTTTAGGTAATAAAAAAACCTTTTCAGTTTCATTACAACCAATCAATATTTTATCTTCTGCATACATTGCAATTCACCCATTTTCAATTTTCTTAATTAAGTAATTAGTTTTTTTAACAATATTATTCTTATTAAATGACTTAGCAATTCTTTTAATTGCATCTAAATTTTTGACAAAATTATCCAACCATGAGAAAATATCTCCAGGATAAACTTGAATTTGATACTTTCTAAATAATTTATTTGAAATGTCTTGAGGATCTTTTCCTTTAAGTCTTTCGTGAATAATGACTTCTGAAATCCCCCTTTGCATACATGTGCAAAATGGTCTATCTTGACATTTACATTGCATAAAATCAGTCTGAAGAGCTATTAATGCATCTTGGAATTTTTTATCCACTTTTTCAATAGCTTCCCCACTAGATATTATATCCAAAGTTGACTCTGCAAATAATCTTGTTGAAAATTTAATTTTTAATGCATTAGCTATCTGATTGTGAATAACACTTGAGAGATATGCATTTTCAAACATTTCCAAATCCAATGCCATAGCTAAAATCAACACTTTCAATTTATCATACTTGTCCTTTTTCTTATACATTGGAGAATGCCCAACATATCTTTTTAGATATTCTCTATCGTTTAACGTATTTTTAATGAATTCCGCTTCATCAATTGACAAGAATGATACTGAAGTTGCTCTTCCATACTTAGTAACTTCCATCTTATTGCTTGGTGTGTATCTGATTAATCCTAAATCTTCCATTTCATCAGTTGCTGTTTTAAGTGAAATTGGAACATTAATAGTTTCATAGAACTCATTTAATTCTTTTCTAGATTTAATGGAATTAGATGAAATATCTGCGAGAATTTGTTCATAGGATGATTCTTCATCATATTCAATGTAAACATCTTCACTGTTGCTCTCTAAAAGATCCAACGCTTTTGCCTCTTCTGATTCTCCTGCAAAGTCATTGCCTACTTCAGGTATTAAGTATACTACACCCCTATCATGGTAGGATGGTCTTCCTGCACGACCCAACATCTGTGAAAATTCATTTGGATTAATCCATTTGTTTCCCATTACAAGTGAGTCAAATATTACTTGTGAAGCAGGGAAGTCCACACCAGCTGCAAGAGCTGCAGTAGTCACTACGCAAGATATTTTACCTTTATCAAAGTCTTTTTCAATCCTTTCTTTTTTATAATATGACAAACCAGCATGGTATGCATGGGCATTGACACGTTTATTATTTAAATAATTTGCAATTTGATGAGTTTTACGCCTTGAATTTGTAAATATAATAGTTTGTCCTCTATACCCTTTCTTAGATTTAGTATTATACTCTTTTTGAACAAGCTGTCTCATCAAATGTCTTTTTTGAGACTCATTTCTTGTATATACTAAGTGTCTTTCCAATGGAACTGGTCTTTGTGAGTATTGAACTAACTTCATATTAAATTCAGACGCTAAGAATTCAGGATTTTTAACTGTAGCTGACAATCCAATGATTTGTGTTTTAGGATAAAGATTTTTTAAACGTTTAATCAGACCATTTAAACGAGTTCCTCTATCTTCATCATCAATCATGTGAATTTCATCTATCAAAACCACACCTAAGTTGGATAATGCCTGTGAATTACCGATTCTAAGCAAGTAATCTATTCCTTCATATGTAGCAACAACAATATCTGCATTGGATACATCAGAATCAGGAAGTTTAAGTTCGCCTTTTGCTTTAACTCTATTTCTCCCAACTTTAATAGCTACTTTCAATCCCAATTTTGAGTATTTCTTTTTAAAGTCCCTGTATTTCTGGTTAGCAAGAGCTACCAAAGGAGTAAGGAAAATAAACTTTTTACCTTTAAGAGCCTTTGTAATACCTGCAAGTTCCCCAACTAAAGTCTTACCTGAACCTGTTGCACTTACAACAAGCAAATCTTCACCTTTAAGAAGACCCTCTTTAATAGCCAGATATTGAACGGGTAATAATTTAGTATTTCCAGAGTCAAGAAGAACTTTTTTAAAGTTTTTAGGAATTTTGAGTCTTTTCATATCAACTGGAGGTATGATGTGCTTTGACTTTTTAGTTTTATCATACAAAGTAAGTTTTGTATTCTTTAAAGGATCAAAATGAGGATCAAGAACAGATAAAGTCTTCTCCAAGCTCCCTGTCTTTTCCAAAGTAGACTTTAAATTTCTAAAAATCTTTTTATCAAAACCTTGAAGCTTAAGTTCCTGTTTTATTGTGTCAAAAGCACAATTTCTACAAATTAATTGATTATGATACTTATAAGAATAAGAGGAATTGACAATAGTGATATTTCCTTCATAAGCACAGAAATCACAAACTTGAGTTTTTCTAACTTTGATATTGAGAGACATCAGGAATTTCTCTACATCTTCATCAGGAGTTGCAATAAAAACTGCTTGAGAGCGTAAAAGCTTGATTACCTCCCCAGGAGGCATTAATTTTTCATTTAATGTGGAGTTGTCATTGAAATTATAATCTGCAACAAACCTTGAAATCGCTAATGAATCACCATTTATGGAAAACTTAATATTACCGACAAATTCAGGTTCTCTTTTGCGATTTAGTGCACCTTTAGGTGAACCAATCGGATATAACCTCCACTGTTTTTTAATCTTTTTTAATACTAGCATTGGTTTTAATGTATATTTTTAATTGTTAATAAGTTTTAAAAAAAGAGATTGAAATTAGATTTAATCGATGTAATCAAATCTAGTTTCCAAAATAATAATTATTGCAAAACCAATTACCGCAACAATCAAACATGGGAATAATCCTGCGAAGTTTATTCCTACTGAATTTAGAATTTCCACACCCGGAACCCTTAAGGATCCAATCATTACACCAATGAGAAATGCCATGGTTACTTCTTCATGATTTTTAAGTAAGAAATTTAAGATTTTAGAAAATCCAAGAATACCAATTAATGCTCCAACTACAAAAACAACAATTTCAACTATTTGGAAGTTGTGAAGTGCATTTAACATGTATTTATATTGTCCAAGAAGTAATAACAAGAATGATCCTGAAATACCTGGTAAAATCATTGCACAAATTGCAATCATTCCGGAAATGAACAATATAAGTATTGAATGATTAGCAGCTATTGGATTTAAACTTACAAATATAAACGTTAAGATACAACCGATTAAAGCAAATACAATATTTTTTAAGTTAATTTGATTGAGTTTTTTAAATAAAATTACTGCAGAAGCAATAATTAAACCTAAGAAAAATGCATATGTGAGTGCAGTATGATTGTCCATACAATATGTAACAACCTTTGCTAAGGTTAAAAATGCCACACCAATACCTAAAATCAATGGAATGAAAAATTTAAAATCAATTTCATCGAATAAACCATTAATAAAACCATTAATATCACCTTTAAATAATAGTTTTAAAAATCCAAAGCGAATGTTACTGATTGCTTCTACTAAATGACCATAAATTCCAGTGATTAATGCAATTGTTCCTCCTGAAACCCCTGGAACAATATCCGCAGAGCCCATTAACACCCCACGAATAAATATTAAAAATGCTTCTTTTAAATTAAAATTCAAAGTATCACCTAAAAAGTAATTACTATAATATTGTTTAAGTTAATTTAAATAAGTTATTGAAAAAAAGAGTTAAGAAATCTCAATGAATAATCATTGAAATATTAATTAAATATATAATCCCCAAATCGGAATGCAATAAGTATAAGATTAATTTATATTCTAAAGAGCAATATCATCATAGTGGATTGCATCAACGGTTAAATTTTCATTTGCATCTTCTGAAATCATATCAATATGATTCTCTTCAGAAACTACTCTTCCCATATCAGAATCATGAGCATCAGCAGAATCAACAGAAATAGCATTCATGAATCCATTTCCAACATTTTCAATGTCTACTGCATCAGATTCACTTGCAGCCACTGTTGCAACACCAACAATAAGAACCATTACTACTCCAAGTAAAAAGTATCCTTTTTTAATAAGATCACCACATCACATATATGTGAAAATTCATGTTTTTTCAAATATCTTGAATATTATTTGCTTATAATAAGAAATAAAATATACAATATAAAAAATACATACTTTTTATATACAAACTAACAAAACATAATGTTAAAAATAATTAGTTTGGTCAAATTTTATAACATTTATTATGAATATGCACAATAATACTTATGAGTAATATATGAAAACTAGTATATAAATCAATCGGTGAAAGTAATTTTAAAAAAAGAAAAAATAGAATAATTCAAAAAGAATTATTCATCATTGAATGGTTGTGGAAGTTCACAAACTCCACTATCTTTTGCAAGGTATGCGTATGCAAATGCAGCACAAATTGCACCAAGAATAGGTCCAACTAAGTAAATTGGGAAGAATGCCCAAAGGTTGACCTCCGAGAACCATATCCATTAAGTATGGTCCGAATGTACGTGCAGGGTTGATTGAAGCACCAGTAAATGCACCTAAGAATACAATTACAGCAGCTACAGTCATACCAATGGAAATCCCAGCAAAACCAGGTTCTGCTTTTTTATCAACTGCAACACCCATTACAACCATCATTAAGAAGAATGTTCCTAAAAACTCAGCAAACATTACTTGGAAATAGCTTACTCCAAGTCCTGGAGCAGTAGCACCTAATCCTCCAATAGTAACTGCTTGAGCACCAAGGCATAAGAATAATGCAAGGCTTCCAAGAGTTGCTCCAATTACTTGTGCAACAATATAATAAATACTATCAACTAAAGAAATGTTTTTAGTTACAAGTAATCCAATGGTTACAGCAGGATTGAAATGTGCACCAGATATCTTTCCAAATACATATATTCCAATCATTACAGTAAGACCAAATGCTAAAGCAATAGCAATCCATTCAGCAAATCCACCAATAAGTCCAATTCCGACATTATTTGGATCAACAGTCTGAAATATTAAAAGTGCAACAACAGCAGCACCAGTACCTATGAATACTAAGAAGAATGTTCCGAGTAATTCTGCAAAAAATTTTTTTCTTATGTTACAAGTCCTCTTTTTTTACCTATACAGCTTCTCTCCATTGACAGTATTCGTGTTTGTTATCTGCTAAGCAAGCTGAAGCACATTGTTTACATCCTCTTACTGGAGAACCTGGAACGTCTTTGTCAAGTGCTATAATATTTGTCATCATTGTTGCTGTAATAGGTTCTGAAGTTAAAAGACATGGATAATCTGCCAATCTCATAAGTGATGAGAATCTTACAGAAATAGCACATGCTGGGTAAGTGTATCTTTGTGGATTCATCAATACATCGTTTTCCAAGATAAAAGTGAAATCGACTTCCATTCCTTTAATTCTAGGAATAATCTCAAATCCAGCAGAAGATCTCATTTTTCTAGCATTACTCATTGCATTAAATCCTCTGTAAATCATGTCCATAAAGTCACAGTTGTGTAACTCAGCAGCAGCTCCCCTTGTAGGATATTGTTGTACAAAGTTGTGGAATCTTTTATTCAACAAGTCAACAATCATTGGAGCAGTGAAACCGTCAAGTTCAAGTAATAACTCGGTTGCACATGCAGATGCACCAGTAGAAAGTTTTAATACATCAAATGGAGTTTTAAATTTATCAATATTGTTTTTCAATGAATTTTCTATAACTCCTGCAGTAGCTTGGATAATATCCATTGATACATCATCTTTACACATATTGTATGTGGATTGGCCAATGTGGTGTCCAATATCCCCAACACAGTATGCCAGTACAGTTACAATGTTACCATAATGTACTCCATCATCCATTGCTGCTTTAACTGATTTTGTCATAGCTTTTTTATACTTGTTCATGTAATCCCTTACATCAAAGGAATGATTTGCATCATCCATTAAATTACCTTGTCCTTCAATTGGAGTTTTGTAAATCATTTGTAAGGTTTCAATTTCCTTTTCAGTTGCTTGAGCAGCAGTTAATCCATCTTCAATAGCATGAGCAAATGCATCTCCAATACCATAAGAAGTGTTCATACCCCAGATTTTGCAGATAAAATTGCTTGTTTGTGATGAACAGGAATATCCATTTTAGTCAATATTTGATTTACAACATTACTTGTACTTCCAAGCATTAATGCAAAGTCTACTACACAGGTAGGACCATAAAATCCACCATATCTTCTAATAGATTCTTTAGCAATTAATGCTTCTGAATCCGCAATAGCTTGGATAAATTTATCTACACTATCTGCAAACTCACCATCTTCTTCACATAAGATTTCTAAAACTGGTGGAGTTTGGAAGTGTTCATATGAATGGATCATCTTCACATTGCAAAGTATCAGTAATGGAAGACAAAATTTCATAATGGTTCTTTACAGATTCTTTGTGTTAAGTTAATTACAGATTCTGCTTGGTTGTCAAGTGATTTCATACCTGAAACAGCATCAACATATGGTTTTGCATCAACTATCTTAAAGTCATATACCTATTTTCTGATATAACTGCAACGTCTGCATTTTGAACAGCCATTGACTCGTTAATCATTTTTTCATATAACTCTTTCATATAATCACCTAGATTTACAAGAAAAGTATAGTATCTATACTTAACTAGATTACTATGATTATAAATTAGGCTATCAAATATTTATAAATTTAGTTAAATAAAACAGAATAATCAAATTAAATGATTAAATTAATAAAAAAAAGCAAATAAAATAAAAAAAGAATAATGTAATATATAAATTACAATTTTAATCTATCTAAACAGCATCAGAACCTCTCTCACCAGTTCTGATTCTAATAACCTCTTCAACATCGGAAACAAATATTTTCCCATCCCCGATATCTCCAGTTCTAGCATTTTCAAGAATAACATCTATAATTCTATCCAAATCTTCTTCTTTGACAATTAATTCAACTCTTGTTTTTGGAATTAAATCTATACAATAGCTAGAACCTCTGTAAGATTCTTTAATACCTGCTTGTCTTCCTCTTCCTTTTACAGTAGAAACGTTCATACCTTCACAGCCAGCTTCCAAGAGTGCTACTTTAACAGGTTCAAACATTTCTTCACGAATTACTGCAATGATTCTTTTCATTATATCCCTCCATCATTAAATTCTGTATCCTGATTCTTCGTGTAATGCAGAGTCAAGACCTCTTATTTCTTCTTTGTCATCTACTCTTAATCCTATTACAATATCTAATACTTTTCCTATAATATAACTTACTGTAAATGAATATACAATTGTTGCAACAACTGCAATTAATTGAATTGTTAATTGACCAGGATTTCCATAAAATAAACCTGCAACACCATTAATTGAAGGTGCAGCAAATAAACCAGTAGCAATTAATCCCCACACACCTGAAAGTCCGTGAACACCAAATACATCCAAAGCATCATCATAACCGAATTTGGTTTTAATATAATAAACTGCATAGTAAGATATTAAAGATGCACCTAAACCAATAATTATAGCACCTGAGAGTGAAACAAAACCTGCTGCAGGAGTAATTGCAACAAGACCTGCAACTGCACCAGTGATTGCTCCTAACACGGTTGGTTTTCCATCGTTGAAAACATCCAAAATCAACCAAACAATCATTGCAACTGCAGCAGCAGTATTTGAAACAAGTATTGCAGAACCTGCTAATCCATTAGCTGCAAGAGCTGATCCTCCATTGAATCCCATCCATCCAAACCATAAGAATCCAGCACCTAAAATTGAATATCCTAAGTTATGAGGAAGCAAGGAAGTATCTTTTCTTTTTCCAAGTATCAAAGCAAGAGCAAGAGCTGAAAAACCAGAGTTAACTTCAACTGCAACCCCTCCTGCAAAATCAATAGCTCCAAGGTTCATTAACCATCCGCCACCCCAAATCCAGTGACATATTGGAACATAAACCAATGTTGCCCATAAAATAATAAATATTACCCAAGCTTTTGTTTTCATTCTTCCAACAATTGCACCAGATACAACAGCAGCAGTCAATCCTGCAAAAGTTAATTGAAATCCAGCAAAAACAAATGTTGGAATTGTTCCAGTTAAAGAATCAACACCAATTCCTTCCATAATTAATGTTTTAGGAATTCCAACCAAACCGGCAAAACTCACATCAGAAAATGCAAATTGATAACCATAAATAATCCAAAGGATACTGACAACTGCAAATGCAATTAAAGATAAAAACATTGAGTTCAATACGTTTTTCCTTTTTGATAAACCACCATAAAAAAATGCAATACCTGGAACACTCATCAATAAAACCATAATTGTTGCAATGAGCATCCATGCAGTGTTTCCTGTACTTAAAACCATAATAATCACTAAATAAATTAAACTAAAATTTTAAACGGAAATATATTGTCGGAATATAACTTCCATTAAAAAATATTTTGTAAAAAATACTATATAAATGTTTGGTAAACCTAAAAAAATAAAAAAAGAGAAATTGACTATTTGCCAATATCTTCAACTAGTTCTTTTGCATAAGGAGTGATATTCTCATTAAGCATTTTTTCTAAAAACTCACCTGTATAAGTTCCAGCTTCAGCTATCTCTTCAGGAGTTCCGGTAGCAATTACCTGACCACCACCATCACCACCTTCAGGACCTAAATCAATAATATGATCAGCAGTTTTAATAACATCCAAATTGTGTTCAATAACAACAACTGAATTACCTGCATCAGTCAATCTTGCTAAAACTTCAAGCAATCTTTTAATATCTGCAAAGTGAAGACCAGTAGTAGGTTCATCTAAAATGTATAATGTTTTACCAGTACTAGTTCTAGATAACTCCTTAGCCAATTTGATTCTTTGAGCTTCCCCACCAGATAATGTTGTTGCAGGTTGACCAATCTTCATGTAACCTAATCCAACATCATATAAAGTCTGAAGTTTTTTAGTGATTTTTGGAATATTTTCAAAGAATTCTAATGCTTCTTCAACAGTCATTTCTAAGACTTCATAGATATTTTTACCTTTGTATCTAATATCCAAAGTCTCTTCATTGTATCTTTTACCACCACATACTTCACATGGAACATATACGTCTGCTAAAAAGTGCATTTCAATTTGAACAATACCATCACCAGAACATGCTTCACATCTTCCACCTTTAACATTAAATGAGAATCTTCCAGGTTTGTAACCTCTTGCTTTAGATTCTGGAGTATTAGCAAATAAATCACGAATATCAGTAAATACTCCAGTATAAGTTGCAGGATTAGAACGAGGAGTTCTTCCAATAGGTTTTTGGTCTATTGCAATAACCTTGTCAATGTTTTCCAATCCTTCAATTTCATCATATTTACCTGCAAAAGTAAATTTTCTAGCTAATTTTCCTTGGACTCCTTTGTATAGAATTTCATTAATCAAACTACTTTTACCTGAGCCACTAACACCAGTTACACAAGTAAATTTACCTAATGGAATATCCACATCTATATTTTTGAGGTTGTTCTGAGCAGCACCAATGATTTTTATGTAATTACCATTTCCAGATCTTCTTTCTTTAGGAATATCTATTTTTTTAACTCTTGAGATATATTGACCAGTAATTGAATCAGGATTGTTCATAATATCTAATGGAGTTCCTTGAGCAACAACCTTACCACCATGTTCACCAGCTCCCGGACCAATGTCCACAACATAATCTGCTGACAAAATGGTTTCTTCATCGTGTTCTACAACAACAAGAGTATTTCCCAAATCTTTAAGTCTTTTAAGTGCTTCAATAAGCTTTACATTATCTCTTTGATGAAGACCTATACTTGGTTCATCTAAAATGTATAAAACACCTACAAGACCAGAACCTATTTGAGTAGCTAATCTAATCCTTTGAGCTTCACCACCGGATAAAGTACCAGAAGATCTAGACATGGACAAGTAATCAAGACCCACTTCAACTAAAAAGCTTAAACGTTCTTTAATTTCTTTTAAAACTTCTTTTGCAATGAAATTTTCCCTTTCAGTTAATTCCAAATCTTGGAAGAATTGATATGAATCTTTAATTGCCATATCACAGACATCAATGATTGATTTTCCACCCACAGTAACTGCCAATACTTCAGGTCTGAGCCTTTTACCTCCACAAACATGACATTTTCTATCAGACATGAATTTTGAGAGATATTTTCTTGAATAGTTAGACTTAGTTTCAACATATAAACGTTCCATTCTTGGAATAACTCCTTCAAATTTACGATTTACCATGTAGGATTTATTTCTTCTTTTAAAAGTGAATGGAATCTTATCATCACAACCATAAAGAATAGTATTTTGATATTCTTTATCCAAATCTTCAAATGGAACATCCATACTGAAATGGAAATGATTAGAAACTGCTTCAAGCATTTGATAATAATAATTTTCTTTTGTTGAAGATTTTGACCAAGGTGCAATAGCCCCATCATTTAATGTTAATGTCTTGTCGGGAACAATTAAATCCGGATCAATTTCCATTTTAGAACCAATACCATTACATTCAGGACAAGCCCCTTGTGGTGCATTGAATGAAAACATCCTTGGAGTCAATTCCTCAAAGTTTATTCCACAGTCAACACAAGCAAAATGCTCAGAATATTTTTTCTCATAATCCTCATCATCACCAGTGAATAAAACTGTAATTAACCCTTCAGAGAATTCAGATGCAGTTTCAAGAGAATCTACTAATCTTCTTTTAAAATCAACATCCATTCTTGTTTTAAGCCTATCAACCACAACATCAATACTGTGTCTATAGGTTTTTGCAAGGTCGATTTCTTCTTCCAATTCCCTTATTTCACCATCAACACGGACTCTTACAAAACCTTTGTTTCTTAAGTCTTCAAAAACATCCTTGTGTTGACCTTTTTTATCCCTTACAATAGGAGCCAATATTTGAATTTTAAGTCCTTCACCTTCTTCAATGATTGCATCACCAATTTGGCCAAGTGTTTGTTGAGATATCTCCTTTCCACAATTAGGACAATGAGGAATTCCAACTCTTGCAAACAATAATCTTAAGTAATCATAGATTTCTGTAATTGTACCTACAGTAGACCTTGGATTTTCTCTTGTAGTCTTTTGGTCAATTGAAATAGCTGGAGACAATCCTTCGATGGATTCCATTTCAGGCTTTTTCATTTGACCCAAGAATTGCCTTGCATAAGCAGATAAAGATTCAACATATCTACGCTGTCCTTCAGCATAAATTGTATCGAATGCTAATGAAGACTTACCAGATCCACTTAGCCCAGTAATTACAATGAATTCATCACGAGGAACACTAACATCAATATCTTGCAAATTATGCTCACGTGCACCTTTGATGACAATCTGTTTTTTAGAATCTTCAGTCATAATAAACCTCTTTTATATTATTTATTTAATAGCTCTTTTAAAAAAACATTGCGAGAGCAAATGAAAAATAATAATCATTCGTATTATATAAAACAAATATTTAGTTTTCAGAGTATATAAATTTTTTTTATTATAAAAACTAATTAGTATTTTTTAGATAATAAATACTTTGGAACTACACAAATACACAAAAAATTGGAAAAAATAGTTTAGATATGGAAATTATTTATCCATACCCTTTAATGCATAAAGTTTATTTCTTAATTCAGCTGCCCTTTCAAAGTCCAATCTTGAAGCAGCCTCTTTCATATCTTTTTCTATATCTTTAATAAGTAAGCGAAGCTCATCTTTAGGCATTTTTTCAACATCAGATCCACTAACTCCTTTATACTTTTCATTTTCATCAGCTAATTTTTCTTTTAATGTTCTCTGAGTAGATGTAGGAGTTATTCCATGAACCTCATTGTATTTCATTTGGAGCTTGCGTCTTTTCATTGTTGTATCATATGCATTTCTAACAGAATCAGTCATATCATCAACATACATAATTACACGACCATTGACGTTTCTTGCAGCACGTCCAATAGTTTGAATCAATGAAGTTTCATTTCTTAAAAATCCTTCTTTATCCGCATCCAAAATAGCTACAAGAGATACTTCAGGCAAATCTAAACCTTCCCTTAAGAGATTTACACCAACCAATACATCAAATTTACCACGTCTCAAATCATCAACAATTTCAATCCTTTCTAAAGTATCAATCTCAGAATGCATATATCTTACTTTAACACCAATACGTGCATAATAATCAGTTAAATCTTCTGCCATTCTTTTAGTTAATGTTGTAACCAATATTCTTTCATCTTTTTCAGCAGTTGCTTTAACTTCTTTAAGCAAATCTTCAACTTGACCCTCAACAGGCCTAATGACAACTTCAGGATCCACAAGTCCGGTTGGCCTAATAATCTGCTCAACCACATTTCTTGATTTTGCAAGTTCATATGCAGCAGGTGTTGCAGATACATAAATCACTTGATTAGTTGATGATTCAAATTCATCAAATCTCAAAGGACGATTTTCCTTAGCAGAAGGCAATCTAAAACCATAATCAACTAAAGTTTGCTTACGAGCCCTATCTCCATTATACATTCCTCTAATCTGAGGTACAGTAACGTGAGATTCATCAATGATTGTTAAGAAATCATCTGGGAAATATTGTAAAAGAGAATATGGTCTATCTCCCCAAGTACGTCCGGACAAATGCATGGAGTAATTTTCAATTCCAGGACAATATCCCATTTCTTTAAGCATTTCTATATCAAAACGAGTTCTCTGTTCCAATCTTTGAGCTTCCAATAGCTTGCCCATAGCATTTAACTCAGAAAGTCTTTCTTCAAGCTCATTTGAAATTTTTGTTAATGCATCATCCATTTTGTCTTGGCCAACAACAAAGTGCTTTGCAGGGAAAATCATGTATCTTTTAAGTGATTCCTGTTTTTTTCCTGTTACTTTATCAATTAAACTAATGACATCTATTTCATCACCAAATAGTTCAATTCGAATTGGTGGAGTTCCATGAACTGGATTAATTTCAATGACATCCCCACGGACTCTAAATTGACCACGAGCAAATTCAATATCATTACGTTCATATTGCATGAAGACTAAACGAGCAATAATTTCTGATCTGTCGTAGATATCGCCGACAGAAATTCCAAAAGCAAATTCACCATAATCTTCAGGAGAACCTATACCATAAATACAGCTCACACTACTTACAACAATTACATCATCTCTTGACAACAATGATTGAGTTGCAGAATGCCTCATAATATCAATATCATCATTGATTGAAGCTTCTTTGTCTATAAAAGTGTCTGTTCTTGGAACATAAGCTTCAGGCTGATAATAATCATAATAGCTGACAAAATATTCAACTGCATTATCTGGGAAAAATTCTTTAAATTCTTCATATAATTGTGCAGCCAAAGTTTTGTTGTGAGAAATAACAAGAGTAGGTTTTTGGACTTTTTCAATGACATTTGCCATTGTAAAAGTCTTACCCGAACCAGTAACACCCAAAAGTGTTTGTTCTCTTACTCCATTTTTTATACCTTCAGCTAAAGAGTTAATGGCTTTTGGTTGATCACCTAATGGTTTATAAGGTGAGTTTAGCTTGAATTCTTTCATAATATCTATTTATTAATGGAAATAGTAAAACTGACATGCATATAGCTTGGAGCACAACAAGGAGTGATTTTTTCATCTCTTATTGCAACTTCACCATAACTTCCAATATCCTTTTCTAAATCCTTTTTGATTTTACTTACATTATCTTTATTATAAACTCTAAGAGAGCCTAAAAATGTAGTTTTAACAGCCATATTCATAACAGAGATGGTATCAACCATTACATGTTCATCATATTTAGCTAAAACCTTGTTTGATATTTCAATTAATTCTTTTTTAATTGTTTCTTTATCCATCTTATTCCCTCAATGCATCAGCTATACTTTTAGCAACAGATACACGTGAAGTGTCAGAAGATAATGTATTAGTTCCGATAATTTTACCCGCACCAGCAGAATAGATTCTGGTCGCACCATTATTGGTTAATATTGGGTGAACACAGCATACATCAACAGCAGATGCACCATATTGTTTTAAAATATTGATTGCATTAACAATAGTTCCACCAGTTGCAATAATATCATCTACAATGATTGCGTGCATTCCTTTTACGGAATCAATATTAACAGTATTATCACTTTCACTGTCACATCTTACATCTACGATTTTAGTTTCAACTTTATCTGGTCCTAAACGTACTTTAGTCAAATAAGTACAGTCACAACCGATAATTTCTGAGATTTCTTGTGCAAATCCGTATGCACCTTTATCAGGAGCAACAATTAATGGTTTGAGATCTTCTTTTCTGAAGAATTTTTTATCCAAATATTCAGCAATTGCCGGCATTGCAGACAAGTTTCTTGCTGGAATATCAAAGAATTTTAAAACACAAACTTCATGAATATTAAATGTGATAAATTCGTCAGCACCTGCTGTTTGGATTAAATCACATACAATTTTAGCAGAAACTGTTTCACCAGGGTTGAAACGTTTTTCTTGTCTTGCATATCCCATATATGGAACTACAACTTTCACCTTTTTAGCACCTAAATCTTTAAGATTAGATACCATAAATAACAATTCCATTAAATTTTCATCTTGAGGATATCCTGTTGATTGAATAACAGTTACTTCTTTGCCTTCAACATCTTCAGTAATTCTCAAATATCTTTCTCCATCCGGAAACTTTCTAGTTTCTACATAACATAATTCTTCTCCAAGTTCACGTGCTACACTAGCAGCTAAATCTTGTGAAGATGAACCACCTATAATCATAATATCACCAAAAATAATATCTGAATATACATTTGTTTTTTGTAATTAAAAAGGTTAAGTATTAATATTTAAAAGTGTTATAAAAATTAATCATGGCAAAAATAAATACCGTACTTATAGCATTGGTATTGATAGTTGTTGTATTTTTGGCATCAACTATTGTAAGCCCAGTTCTAGTAGTTGCTGAAGACGCAACTGAAGGCAATGGTATTGATATGGCTGCAACCTTCAGTTTAACAGGGTTCGAATGGATTTATCCTGGAAATTCCGTTAATGCTCAAGGTCAGACATTACATAATGTTTATGCAGACTATCCTGATGACCCTTATGGTGCTGCTCGTGACATAATGAGTTATACATACCATGTTACTCCACATATTATCATTAGTGTAAATAACGACGCTGCTGCATCCATTTTCGGAGGAAGCATTATAGATGATATTCGTGCAAATGATGGATATAATGGATATGCAGGTAATGATAAAGTTTCAGGAACTATGGATAGAGGCGATGCTGTTGGTACTGCAATGGCTCAAAATGGAATAAATGTCTTTGAAATTCCTATACAATTTTTAATGGGAAATATTGGCATTCACTTTGCTTAATTTCCATTTTTTCTTTTTTAATACAACATAACGTAAAATGATAGTGCTACTCCCACAAATGAAATAGCCATCATTATTAAACCATGCTTTTTAAGAGTTGGATGCCTTGATTGCACTAAGAAAAATGGCATGAAAAATCCAAAAAATGTGAATGTAGCAAAAATAGTATTTTTTGAAATTAAACCAATGAAAAATCCGCTCCAGGATAAAAATATAGTAGCAATATAAGCTGCAATCAACGCTTTTTTATTAACTTGAAGATCTTGTGCTCTATAAACCTTAAATTGCCTAGGTTTTAAACCTTCAACCAATGGAGTACCACATTTGGCACAAAAATCATAATCATCTTGATTTTCAAATCCGCAATTTTTACATAATCTAGTCATTAATTAAGATTAATATTTCTTTATATAAATTATTTTTTAAGCAACATGGCAATTTCACTAAATTCTTCACCCAAATAATTGACATTTGTCAAATCATTGAAATATTTAAAACCTAACTTTTCTAGAACTCTACATGATTGATTGTTCTCACACCTGTATGTTGCATAAATCTGTTTTACACCCAAATCATCAAATGCTCTTTTAACTAATAGTTCTGATGCTTCAACTGCATACCCATTTCCCCAATATTCCTCTCCAATCCAATATCCAAGTTCTGCAGAGTCATCACCCCAGTAATGATTGCAGTCAGGATGGAACAATAATCCAACACAGCCAATTGGAATATCATCTAAAACAATAGCATAAGTTTCTTTTTTTGAAAAAACTGTTTTAATAATATTTAAACTCTCTTCAACACTTTCATGTGGCGGCCATCCAGCTATTGGACCCACTTTTGGATTTTGGGCAAAATGAAATAAACACTCCGCATCTTCCTCCTTCCACTGCCTTAAAGTAAGACGTTCAGTTTTAAAAATCATTAATTAAATTATGATTTAATCCAATATAAAACTTTTAAATATAAACACAAGTTAATACTTAATTATGAAAGTCAAAGATGGAATTATTGGTTTGGTCGTAGGTGATGCATTGGGAGTTCCAGTTGAGTTTAAATCCAGAAAATACCTTGAACAAAATCCAGTGACTGGAATGATGGGTTTTGGAGAATATAACAAACCCGCAGGAACCTGGTCTGATGATACTTCCATGACAATAGCCACAATGGGAAGTATAATTAATAAAAAATGCATTGATTATTCAGACATAATCGAAGAATTTATCGAATGGCAAAAAAATAACAAATACACACAAGAAGAAACATTTGACATAGGAATTACAACACATAATGCTTTAGACAGTTATGTGTCTGGCCTAAGCCCATTTTGTGGAATGGATGGTGAAAGAGACAATGGAAATGGTTCTTTAATGAGAATTCTTCCATTAGCATTCATAAAAGACATTGATTATGAGACAATTGAAAATATTTCCTCATTAACTCATAGACATAAAAGATCCAGAATTGCTTGTGTGCTTTATGTTGAAATTGCAAAATCCATGATAAACACTCCTGATTTAGCATTGAAACACATGTTAAAAATGCAAGTGATAAAATTAAGGAGTATTATGAAGGCAATGCAGAACTTAAACACTTTAGAAGAATCTTTGATAATGATTATTCAGAAGGAATTTCAAGCAAAGGCTATGTAATTTCTACATTTGAGGCAGTTATCTACTGTCTTGAAAATACGGATAGTTATAAAGAAGCAGTTCTAAAAGCAGTTAACTTAAGTGAAGATACTGATACTGTAGCAGCTATTTGCGGAGGACTTGCTGGAATATATTATGGTTTTGAAGACATTCCTATAATTGGATTAATCAAATCCGCAAGATTGATACCATCATTGAATTATGTGAAAAATACGAGGTAGTATGTGATGAAAATTTATGAAACTATTAAAAATATTAGGGCTTCCTGTAATAATTACATAGACCCTGATTTGCTTGCATTTATTATTGATGACAATAACTACATGGGTGAAAACAACATACTGAAAATCAGTGGTTATGACATCAACGAGGAGGATACCTACGAACAAAGACTTGTAAAAATCAGCAAAAGTGAAAATATTTTCTTACCATTTGGAATGATGACATTTATGCCTATTTTAAATGAATGTGATATCTTCTCCACAAATGACTACAATTTACAACTAAATCAAGAAGAATTTGATCTTTATGCCGACAAGCAAGAGAAACTATTTGGAATTTTAATAAAAAAAGATTCAACAGAATATCTTATCGGAAAAACAGATGTTTGCAATTGCAGCGTAGATGCATCATTCAAAGAATTTGAAAAAACAGAATCTGAATTTTATAAAACAATAGAAAAAATAGTAAAAGAAAAAATAATAGAGTAATCCAACTTAATTAGTAGTTGGATTATTTAAACTTGGTTGTGGAACTTTATCTGCAACTCTAGAACTTAAATCTCTCATTTTTGCAATTAAGTTGTCTTTTGCAGAACCACTAATTAAAATGTTTTCTAAAACATCACTTAATGTTTCTGTTGGAATGATTTCAATCATATCTTCATATTTTTTCTCAATCATAACATCTTTCATGTTAGATTTAGGAATTAATACTTTTTTCATTCCAGCTTCTGCAGCCGCTTCAATTTTAGCAGTTGCTCCACCAATAGGCATTACATCACCACGAACATTAAGAGAACCAGTCAATGCAACAGTTTGGTCAATAGGAATTTCTTCAATAGCTGAAATAACAGCAGTTGCAATACTTACACTAGCTGAATCCCCTTCAACACCATCATAGGTTTGAATGAACTGAACGTGAATATCATAATTGGAAATGTCCTTGTTAGTGTATTTCTTAATCAATGCACTTACGTTTTGAACTGATTCACTAGCAATTTCACCTAATTTACCTGTTGCAATTATTTGACCACCCATTTTGGATTGGGTTGGAGCTGCTTCTGCTGCAATTGGTGATACGATTCCACTTCTATCTCCAATAACTGCAAGACCGTTAATAAGACCAACTCTTCCACCTTGAGCAGAGACCATACTGTAATCTTTTCTTTGTAAGATAGACCTATCAGCAATTTGCTGTTCTAATGTTCTTGCATATTTTTTAGCTTCAAATACATGTTCAGCAGTTACAAGGTCAGCACCTTTTTCAATAGCTACATCCCCTGCAGATCTTACAAGTCCACCAAGGTCTCTTAATTTCAAAGTTAAAGCATTTTGCTTTCCAGATCTTCTTTTTGCTTCCATAATGATTTCATCTAATGCATCAGTTGAGAAGTGAGGAATTCTTCCATCGTTTTTGACTTCTTGAGCTACGAACTGAACTAATTTTTCTCTGTTTTCAGTTGTATCTTCCATATAATCTTTCATGAATACTTCGTAACCATATCCTCTGATTCTGGATCTCATTGCAATATGCATTCCTTCTAAAACTTGAAGGTTACCTGATGCTACAAGCACAAAGTCACATGGTACTGCTTGGGACCTTACCATTGCACCACTTGAGTTTTCACTTTGACCAGTGATTGCATATTGTTTTTCCTGCATTGCAGACAATAACTCTTGTTGGGTTTTCATGGACATTGTACCTATTTCGTCAATGTATAAAACTCCACGGTTAGCTTTGTGAATCATACCTGCTTCTACACGTTCGTGTGCAGGAGTTCCGAGCCCACCAGATTGGTATGGATCGTGACGTACGTCTCCTAAGAGAGCACCAGCATGAGAACCGGTTGCATCCATGAATGGTGCAAATCTTGAATCTTGGTTATTAACCAACAATTTCGGAGACATATTATTATTTCTTGGTTTGATTTGAATTGAAATGAGTAAAATTAAAGCTGCTGCAATAATAGATTCAAGTAATCTTCCATACATAAATCCAATTACTAAAACACCACCAATTGCAAACATTGTAATGATTGTTTTCTTTTCCTCATGACTTTTAGCCGATCCTTTTGTTGCTTTTACAATTTTTTTACCCTCACCCGCAGGTACTGTCCTTATCAATGGGTGGTTATTATCTTCCATATTTGGGTAAACTAATATATCTTTTAAAGTTTCATGAGGCAAAATCTGTGCCATTCCTTTAGCAAGCATAGATTTTCCCACACCAGGATTTCCAATGAGTAAAACATTTCTTCTTTGTTTTGCTGCCTTTTTAATTGTTTCAATGGACTCTTCATGTCCAATAACTTGGTCAATTAATAAAGGCGGTACTTCAATATCTTGTGAACTTTTAATATTATCATAATTTAACATTGGTTTAGTTTCTTCGCCTTTTTCTTCTTTTTCTACTACTGGCTCAGCAACTACTTCTTGAGGAGAATCTTCAGTTATTTCTGGTTCTTCAAATTTCATAGAATAAACCTCCTTTTCAATAAATATAATTCATCATTAAAAAATTAAGTTAAATATACTATTTAAATATTATTTAAATCTGTATCTTATATAAAGGTTTCTAATTTAGTAAACAAAAGTTACTTTAATATTTAAGAATATGTTTTTTAAATTCAATATAGCAAAAATACTTAACAAAAAATCATTAAATATACCATTACCAAATTTTTGGAGAATTAATTATGACAAGGAAAAACATAGGAGCAAAACCTTACATCATGCCCATGCCAGTTCTAATCTTATCATCCTACGATGATAAAAACAAACCCTGTGCAATGCTTGCAGTATGAGGAGGAATAAGTCATGAAAAAGAAATTTCAATCACAGTTGCATCACAAAGACACACTTTGAAAGGCATACTTGAGAGAAATTCATTTGTTGTAAGTATGGCAGATTAGAAAATGAAACCGCATGAGATTATCTCGGAATTACAACTGGAAACAAAGTTGAAAATAAATTTGAAAAAACAGGATTCCACACCACCCCCATCAGAATTTGTAGACGCACCAATTATAAATGAATTACCATTTGCTGTTGAATGTAAAGTTAAAAGTTATGATGCAGAGAATTGGAAATTAATAGGTGAAATCGTCAATGTAAGTTTAGATGAATCCATTCTTGAAGAAAATGGAAAACTATCCTTTGAAAAATTCCACCCAATAGCTTTTGATTGGATGAATAAAATTTATCTGGACATTGGAAAAAAAGTTGGAAATGCATATAGAGATGGTCTTGAATTAAAATGAACAAAAAAAGAACATCCAAATGATAAATATATTTCATATCGAAAAATAAAAAATAATTAAAAAACTTTTTTTAATATAAATATCGATTAATTAAAGAGTAATTAACTAAAATAAAAATAAATATCAAAAAAAGTTAAAAATATATATTAAAAAAAGATATATAATTAAATGCAATATTAATTTTCAATAATTATATATTGTAAATCGATTTGCAGGCATGGTTATATATCGCACAGTCAGTTTATTTCAAATAATATTCATGTGTTTGAAAACCCCAAATAAATGATATATATTAATCCATGCCCCAAATACGATTAAATTTAACTCATTTTAAAATTATTTATAATATTAACTAAATATATTCTACTATGACAAATTGTATCATGGTTCAAGGAACTTCATCAAATGCTGGAAAAAGTATGCTCGTAGCCGCCTTATGCAGAATATATAAAAACAGAGGATATAAAGTAGCACCTTTCAAATCCCAAAACATGTCTTTAAACTCATATACAACAAAAGAAAATGGGGAAATTGGAATAGCACAAATGCTACAGGCCGAAGCATCAATGGTTGAACCAAGTATACACATGAATCCCGTTTTGCTCAAACCAAAAGGAGATTTTACATCTAACGTAATCATCCAAGGAAAATCAATTGGAGATATGAACTTTTATGATTACCAGCATAAATACCATGATACAGCATTAGAAGCTATTAAAAAAAGTTTCAATATCTTAAAAGAAGAATATGATGTAATTATCATTGAAGGAGCAGGTTCTCCTGCAGAAATTAATATGCGTGACCAGGATATCGCAAATATGGAAATCGCACATCTTGCAGATGCAAATGTTATATTAATAGCAGATATTGAAATGGGCGGTGTTTTTGCAGCAATTGCAGGAACTTACGTATTACTTGATGATTATGACAGATCCAGATTAAAGGCCACTGTAATCAATAAATTCAGAGGTAATTTAGATATATTAAAACCTGGTCTTGATAGAATCGAAGAAATTACTGGTGAACCTGTTTTAGGAGTTTTACCATATGATCCAACTTTAAAGCTTCCTGAAGAAGATTCTGCATCATTAACTACACACAACTTTGCAGAAGACAAAGACATAACAATTGGAGTAATCAGACTTCCCAAAATAGCTAACTTTACAGACATTGATCCATTCGAATATGAAGAAGATGTTTCACTTAAAATGATTGGTATCAATGATGATATTGGAGATGTTGATGCTATTTTAATTCCAGGAACCCGTAATTCAACTGAAGATATGTTTGCTCTTCGTGAAAGTGGTCTTGCAGATAAAATCATCAAAAAATCAGAAGAAATACCAATTGTTGGAATCTGCGGAGGATTACAAATTCTCGGAAACATTATTTACGATGAAGACAAACGTGAATCCAAACACGGAACAATGAACGGACTTGGCATTTTGGACATCGAATCCCAATTTTCAAGGGCTGGAAAGATTGTAACTCAATCAGAGGCAACAATTCCAGACAATCTTGATGGCCTTGCAGGTGAAATATTCAAAAACATTGTTGGTGAAATAATTACAGGTTATGAAATTCATGAAGGTACCACTAATCTAATAAACTCAAAACCATTATTAAATATTAAAAAAGGACAGGGAAATAACGATGATGGTATGATTGATGGTGCATCCAATGGAAATGTGTTTGCAACTTATTTCCATGGAATATTCCATAACTATAACTTCAGAAGAGAATTTTTAAATTATATTAGAGTTAAAAAAGGCCTTGAAGCAAAATATTGTGAAGATCCTTACGAAACTCAAAAAGATTATTCCTTAAACAGATTAGCTGAAATTGTTGAGGAAAATCTAGATATGGACATTATTGATAAATTATTATTCAAAAAAGAATAATAATTTTAAATCTTATTTTTTGTACTTTTTGCCCATACTTTCTCATTATCACTAGCGGATACTTTATTATCAGCCATTACGCCGACCAATTCATGAGCAACATACGGTTCTTCCAAATAAGCAATATCATCACTTGAAAGAGACAGATCAACACTGTTGACAGCACCTTCAACATGATGCATTTTAGTTGGACCAACGATTGGGGATGTAACTTTGGTTTCCAGCCATGCAAGAGACACTTCAGTCATTGAAACCTCCAAGTTTTGTGCAATTTCATTAACCCTTTTTATGATTTCCAAATCATTACTCTATGATGAATCATACTTTAATTTTGCATAAAAGTCTTCATTTAATCTTTTTGAATCAACACCAGGCATTCTAGATAATCTACCAGATGCAAGAGCACTGTAAGGAGTAGTTGCAATATTATCTGCAGCACACATAGGAATCATTTCACGCTCCTCTTCTCTGAAAATTAGATTGTAATGACCTTGAATAGAAACAAATTTTGAAAAACCTTCAGCATCAGCCAGTGCATTAGCCTTTGCAAGCTGCCAAGCAAAACAATTTGATATACCTATGTATCTTACTTTTCCTTCTTCAATCACTTCATTCAAGCCTTCCAAAAGATCATACAACGGAGTATTGTAGTCCCACATGTGATAAATATATAAATCAATATAATCAAGCCCTAAGTTTGTGAGGCTTTTATTAACCATATTATGAATGTGCTGTTGACCTGACACATTATTTTTAATGTCCTCTTCAGACCTTGGCAGAAATTTGGTTGCAACAACCACATCTTCTCTTGAAGCATATTCTCTTACTGCTTTTCCAACATACTGCTCTGAAGTTCCGTTCTGATAACCGATAGCAGTATCATAAAAGTTAATTCAATTATCCAAACCGTTTTTTATAACTTCAAGAGATTCTTTTTCAGGCAAAGTCCATGTATGCACCCCATTTGTCGGATCTCCAAATCCCATACAAACTTTACTCACTTTTAAATCTGAATTTCCAAGCTTTGTGTATTTCATTGTTAACACCTACAATCAGTCTTATTTTAACATTATGAACTGGTTATTTATATTTTTAATGAAAAAAAAGAATTAAAATAGAATAATGTCTATTGCTAGACATTGAATTGATAAATAATCATTTAAATTAATTTATGAGGAATATCGCTTTTATTTCTTGGATAATTATTATTAGACAATGGTTTACCTATCTTTTTAAGTCTATTGTCCAATAATTTATGTCCTTCTTCACTAGCACAGAATATTGGAACCTTTGATCCATAATAATAAGGCTGGTATTTATCAGTATATTCAGCAACATGTTTTGATGCACAGGCAGTCACAATATCTGCATTATTAAATATCATTTTAACATCTTCAGGAGCAGTTCCTGTTGTATGTGCCACTAAAATATAGACATTCACATCATCATCAATTGGATAATTTCTAATTTCTTCAACCATATATGAAGGAAGTATTGTTATTGCAATATTCTTATATCCCTTGTCCAATGCTAATTTTAACCCTTCCAATTGATTTAATTCTGCAGTTTCGGGGTTTAAAATCACACTATCCTTTTGTTGAAGTTTTTCAATTACTTCAGGAATCGGAGTGGTACTTACAAGACCAGACACTCTTGCACCAACACCCTGTACGACACGTGGATTTGTCATAATCAAAGTCCCAGCACCATCACAGGCACCTACAACACAATCAATGTTTCCAAGTTCCATGTTGGATTTTAAAATTTCAGATATACCCACAGTAATTGCATCATCCATTTCAATTATTCTTTGTGGAGTGCACATTCCAAAGTCCTTGATTCTGAAATTAATGTTTTTACGTATGAATTCTTCGTTTAATTCTTCCACTCCATGCATTGCATGAAACATCGGACAGTATTTAACTTCAGATGATCCAACTTCTGTTATTTCACCATTTTCTATTACTACACGAACTTTTCCAAGTGCTTCAATTACATGTCTGTCTTCAACCATACTACTCACCAAAATTTACTCATCTTCCGCAATATCACATGGTTTTACCCAGTTTTCCCTATCTGTAAGAGTTTCAATTGCATTTATGATACAATGAGGATTCCATCCGACCACCGCATCAGCTTTTTCCTCCAATTCTTTTAAGATAGCTTCCATACCATAACAACGTATTGAAAGTAAAGGAATATCCAATTCTTTTGATTTAGCCATTAACTCATCGAATAACTCTTTATCATATTTATAAAGACCAAATAATAATACAATTACATCAATCTTTTCAAATAATTCATCAGTTAATTCATGTTCTAAAGTATTATATTCTTTATATAAAAAATCTTCTTCCTCATTGATTCTTCCCTTATAAAACTCATATTGTTCAGTGGGATCGTATTCTCCCTTAGTTATAAGCAAATTATAAACTTTGTTTCCATCTGACAATTAATCACCTTCCAATTAGTGTATTTTCTAAAATATATGATTCTAGCCCGATTTTCATTACATTAATATACAGTAATAACAATTGTTATATTATCTTATTGCAATATAAGTTTTTCTAAATAAAAATAAAATAGTTTAACTAAACGTTTAAAAAATAAAATAGAATAATTTCCAATAAGAAAACAAGTTACTATTAAATTATACAAAAAATATCTAAAACAATCTAGTTTGTGTGTCAA